>JAURYC010000078.1 GCA_030654105.1 Deltaproteobacteria bacterium | reverse complement strand
GGTTCATAGAGACTTCACTGGTCAAAAAGCCCAGGGAAAAAGTGCCTTTCTGGGGATACTCTACCAGGACTACTTTTCTGAAAGAGGATTCCTTGTTTGGGGAGAAAGCCTCCACAAGCTGGCGGATCGTCGGGTAGATGTTTTTCACCACCGGGATGCGTATCAACAGATCCTGAATAAACTTCAACAGCCGCGACCCCAAAACGTTGGTGGCCAGAAGGCCGACCAAAAAAATGAGCACGATTTCGATCAGGATGCCCAGGCCGGCGACTTCCCTGCCCAGCAACTGGTGCAGGATCGGGCTCAAAAAGCCATCGAGCAAACGAAACAGCCAGATTAAAGCCGCAGCCGTGATGACGATGGGAACCACCACCACCAATCCGGCGAAAAAAGTTTTTTTGATCGCTTTGCTGATTCGCTCCATGGCTTGCCTGGCCTGAAAAGGCCACAGGAGATTAATGGCAGGTACTGCAATGATGGCTGGAACAGCTGCTGCATCCCCCGGATTTTGATGCCGACCCACCCTTGGACCCGCTCTTGAAGCTGAAAGATGAAACTTTTTTGCTCACCTTCTTGCTCTGGCAACGGGGGCACTTAACCTCGGTATTGGCATTGAAGACAATCTTTTCAAAATCGTCCTCGCAGCTCCGACAATGGTATTCAAAAATAGGCATTCCCCCAACTCCCTTTTATTTATTTTAACAAAAAGGGAACGAAAAGCAAGGGCTATTCTTCCCTCTTTTCGATTCGTACTTTGGCCCCAGATGGGACCTTTTTAAAAACTTTGGCGTCTCCCGCAACCTTTCCGATGACATTGACGGCACTCGCCGGACGCACTTCATCCCCCCGGCTCATGGGCGTGGGGCCAAAGAAGATACAGAAGGCGTTGCCCGTAGGCCAGTAACCCAGGTCGCCCACTTGCACCAGTTCCTGGGCCGTTTTTTCCAGGGGGGCTTTCACGGGGATGGCAAAATAAATTTCGTCACCCCAGGTATTGGCCCTGGCTTCTATGGGGAGAGCCTCCCAGATTTTTTGGGCTGCCGGGGAATCGTTCAACCCCGCATCTGCTTCCACATTCCCAGCTTTGATCTTGATCTTTCTATCCATGGTAACACCTCCAAAAAAATGGCGATAGGCAATGGGCGATATGTTTTAGGTAGGGTAACGACGTTCTGGCGAAGCTCAAGCATAACTGTGCAATCCCGAAAGGACATAATTCACCCCAAAGTAGGTAAAAATAACCGCGGCAAAACCAATGACCGAAATAACCGCCGTACGCTTCCCCCGCCATTCGCGAGCAAAGCGGGCGTGGAGGAAGATCGCGTATACAAACCAGGTAATCAGCGACCAGGTCTCTTTGGGGTCCCAGCTCCAGTAGGACCCCCAGGCATAGTTGGCCCAGGCCGCTCCGGTAATGATTCCAATAGTGAGCAGGGGGAAACCCACGGCGATGGTTTTATAGACTAAGGCATCTAAAGATTCTAATGGGGGGAACAAAGAGATCCATCCAGTTTCCTTCTTCCCTTTCTCTTTTTTTCTAATTTTTAGCAGGTACATGATGCTCACGCCGCAGGAAAGGGCGAAAGAGGCATAGCTGAGGAAGCAGGTGATAACATGGGCATGGAGCCAGTTGCTCTGCAGCGCAGGGATCAGAGGATCGATCCGGTCAGAGACACCCGGGGCCAGGGAAGCATAAGCGATGAAAAGAAAAGCAAAGGGCATAGCAAAAGCTCCGATGATTCTCGATTTCATTTTCCTTTCCCAAAGAAGGTAGAGCAAGGCGATGCACCAGGAGAAAAAGACCAATGACTCGTACATATTGGAAAGGGGGGCGTGGCCCATCCCCAATTGGTAAGATTCCACCCAGCGCCAAAGGATAGCCGCAGTGTGAATCAACAAGGTTGCCCAGGATAGTGCGGTAGCAACTTTTCCCAGTTGCTCTGATCGGAAGGCTAAGAAATTGAAATAAAGCACCGTGCCGGCCAGATATAAAAAAGTTACGCTGCTAAACATCTTGGTGCTGATCATGATCGGCCCTCTCTTTCTTTATAATCCTCCTGCGCCCTCTGAGTCTCCCTCAAGGCTTGGGCAATTTTTTCGAATTCTTCCTCGAACCCGGTGCGGTCCCGGTCGCTGGATCCGGCAATTGCCACCAGTGTTCCGCCCTCTTTTTCCGTCAACCTCACCCATATCCGGCGATGGGACATAAAAAAAGTCATGTAGAACCCTGTGATCATAATCAAGCAGCCGGCCCAAACCACCCCGACGCCCGGATCTTTGGTTACCTGGAGGCCGGAATAATACCTGGGCTCAATTTCTTTGATCGTTAGGCGGTACCGCCCGGGCCTTTGGTCCTCAAACTCCGGGTGGTTCTGGAAAACCCAAAAATTTTGTTGAGGCCGGTTGGGTTCGGAGAAGATGATCTGCAAGGCAGGCCCCATTCCCTGTAGGTCCGGAAGAAAACGGTCCAGGAAGAAAAAGCTGGAACCCCCCTGAACCTCTGTCCGGTTGCCCATCTGGGCCGCGATGGAGATTTCCTTTCCCGATTGCCGGTCTTTAACGGCCAGAATCGCTTTGGCCACGCCGGCCACGCCATAACTCGACTGGTAGAAAGTGATCCCTTTGTAGGTCAATGGATGATTGACCAGGATGGGCTCGGTAAGGATTTTTCGACCTTTTTCCATAATGGTCAGAATGCTTTTGAATTCTTTGGGGGCACCCGTGGGATAGAAGGAGACACTGAACTTTTCCAGTTGCACGCTGAACCCGGGGAACCGAGCCTGTTGGCCGCTGCGAAGGACAACCTGGTCTGCCGCTTGTCCCTCCACAATGTTCACATTCCCCCGAAACCCATAAAAGGAACCAATCAAGGCTCCGGCCAAGATGAGCAGAACACTGAAGTGGATAAAATAAACCCCCAGACGGGAAAATCTTCCTTTTTCGGCCAAGAGGTGGTAAGCTCCGGAGACTTCAACGATCTTGGGCAGGCTAAAAACTCCTGAGAGGGCCTCCCGGCATTGGGAAAAGCACTGAGCCGGAAGGCCTTTTTGGGAAAATTTTTGGCACGGGGAAAGGTTCTCCCATTGGCGATCACTCAGACGCACCTCGGGGGAGAAAAATCTCCAAGTAATCCGGAAACGCTTCAGGGAGCAGACGATTAAGTTTAAGCTCAGCAACGCCAGCAGGAAGACAAACCAACCGGTATGGTACATATCCAGGAAGCCGAGGATCTTTAATATTTTATAGGTAGAGAATTTATAAACTCGAAGATATTCTTCCGGGGAAGCATTCTGCGGGATCACCGTGCCGAAGATCGAGGCTACCGCCAGGATGATCAGAAGGGCGATGGTCAATTTTAAAGAGGAGAGTGAATCCCCAAGGGAGGAGAAGAATCCCTTCTCTTCTTTCTTGGACAATGGGTCCCCCGGTAAAAAAACTGGCGTTGAGCTTTCACCCAACGCCAGTCAATTACAGAACTGAATCAATAGCTTATTTTTTGTGACATTTGTTGCAATCAGATTCGGCCGTGGCGCTGAAAGCTTTTTTGCCGTTATGGCAGGCGCCGCAAAATTTACCCTCTATGAAAGAGGCTTGGGTTATTTTGCTTTCGCCCTTTTTCATCTTGAAAATTTTCGTGTGACAATCGGTGCATTTCGCCTTGTGCTGGTTCACGT
Organism: Deltaproteobacteria bacterium; assembly: GCA_030654105.1. Taxonomy (NCBI): domain Bacteria; kingdom Pseudomonadati; phylum Myxococcota; class Myxococcia; species Deltaproteobacteria bacterium. The sequence continues at coordinate 7,425 of JAURYC010000078.1, read as the reverse complement.
GTGACTCATGGCTAAAAAGAACCGGCCCCGTGCTTCCTTTGGCTTCAAATTTTATATCCCCGCCCCCCACTTTCTTTTGAGCGAAGGCCACCCCTAAGGCAATAAAACATAGGCTGCAGATACAGATAATGGAAATTTGACAAAATTTCTTCCCCAATTTTTTGTCCCCCTCTTCCTTCGATGCCTGCACGGGAGCAATGTTTTTGCCCGTACTTGCCGTCAGAATTTGATTATAATTAGTTTATCTTCACTATGAAAGATTCGTCAAGGAAAAAACCTGGCGCCTCTCTCGCTCGCGTACGGCCCAATTAAATTTTATCCTGCCTCGAGGAAGGGAGCTAATTCCTCTTGGGAAATGGCCCCCTGGCGAATGATTTTCGGCAAGACCGCGGAGACATCCAGCACTGTGCTGCCCAGCCCTCCGGCGGTCTTCCCTCCATCTAAGATCGCGTCAACCTTTTTCCCCAGCGCCTGGGAAACCTGCGCAGCCAAAGAAGGACTGGCTTGACCCGAAAGATTGGCACTGGTCCCGGTAATGGCCCGTCCTACGGCCTGGACCAAAGCCTGGGTCACGGGGTGGCTGGACGCCCTCAGGCCCACTTTTCCGGTGTTGGCAGTAAGGATGGGAGGAAGATGCGCTGAAGCTTCAAAAACCAAGGTGAGGGGCCCGGGCCAAAATCTTTCGATTAAGGCTTCCGCCGCGGGTGATATTTTTTTCACCAAATCCTGAACCCAGGTTCGCCCCGCCACCAGAAGGAGCAGGGGTTTATTTTCTTCCCTTCCTTTGATCTGAAAAACTTTTTGCAAGGCCACGACATCCCCAGCATCCGCTCCTAAACCGTAAAACGTCTCCGTGGGAAAGGCCACGATGCCCCCCTGGAGAATGATCCGGCTTGCCCGGGCGATTCCCTTGGAATCCGCCTTAAGAACAGGGGCCTTCATGGCTTTGTCTTCTTATTCCGCTCCGCATCGCTTGCTTCCTGGCGGAGCATTCTTCTCAGAATTTTTCCGGAAGGAGATTTGGGTAATACTTGGCGAAATTCCACACGGGTAGGGACTTTATATTTGGCCAGGTTTTTTCTGCAGAATTCGAGGATTTCCTCTTCCGTGGCCGATTGGCCGGGCTTGAGGACGACAAAGGCTTTCACCGTCTCACCCCGGTACCGATCCGGAAAGCCCACCGCTACGGCTTCAGCTACTTGGGGATGTTCGGTCAAAATTTGGTCGATGTCCTTGGGATAAATATTGAATCCGCCGGCGATAATCATATCCTTTTTGATGTCCAAAATATTGCAATAGCCTTCCTCATCCATGCGGGCAATGTCCCCCGTGTACAGCCAGCCATCGCGCACAGTCCTGGCTGTTTCCTCCGGCATCTTCCAATACCCTTTCATTACCTGGGGCCGTTTAATACATAATTCCCCGACTTCCCCTGGGCCGAGAACCTGCTCTCCTTTCTCGAGATCTACAATCTTCCCCAAAGTGTCCGGATAAGGAAGGCCCACGCTTCCCAGTTTTCGCTTGCCGAAAATGGGGTTGCAGTGGGTAGCTGGGGAGGCTTCGGCCAATCCGTACCCCTCCGTGATCCGTGCCCCGGTCAGTTTTTCAAAATCCTCTAAAATCTCCATAGACAACGGGGCGCCGCCGCTGTAACAAACCCGCAGGCAGGATAGATTGTATTGCTCCGCATCTTTCTCCTGGGAGAGGGCCGCGAACATCGGGGGAACCCCTGGGAAGAAAGTCGGGCGGAAACGTTTAATGGCCTTTAGGGCCCCCCTGACCTCGAACCGCGGCAAGATAATCATGGCCGAGCCCAGGTAGATGGGCATGTTCATGGCTACGGCCATCCCGTAGACATGAAAGAAGGGAAGGACGGAGAGAAAAACCTCTTTCCCTTTCCGCGCCCTAACCACCCAGCTGGAAATTTGTAAGGTGTTGGCCACTAAGTTACCGTGCGTGAGGACCACTCCTTTGATCCCCTCCGTGATTGCCCCGGTGTATTGCAAGAGTGCCTCGTCTTCTGGATGCAGATTTACTCGGGGAGCTTCCCTTCCGGCATTCTCGCTTATCAAAAACTCTAAAGAATAAATTCCTTGCGCGGGATCAAAAGGAATCGAAGTCTTTTTCTCCCCGGAAAGTTTGGGGCTGGCCCCCCAATCCCGTAGACAGCTGACGAGGATGTTCTCGAGCGAGCTTTGCGGGGCAATGCCGGCAATGCGGGAAAAGAGCGGCTCGGCAACAACGACGGTTCGGGCCTCGGCGTGATTCAAGAAGTAGAGAAGTTCTCTTTCCACGGCCAGAGGGTTGAGGTTTACCACTATGGCCCCCACCTGCAGGATCGCATAATAACCGATGACGTACGGAGGGCTGTTGGGCAGGAGTAAGGCCACCCGATCTCCTTTCTTCACCCCTAAAGCGACCAAAGCATTGGCCAGGGCGTTGACCTTTTCCTGCAGCTCCCGGTAAGAAAATTTTTTTTGGGCAAAAACCATGGACAGGTTTTGGGGGAAGGATTCAGCAGCCTGCTTCAAGAAATGCGTAAGGGGAACGCGAGGATAGACCAAGGAAAAAGGAACACCATCTTCATAATTTTTTAACCAGGGAGTTTCCACTGCCTTTTACTCCTCGCATACACTCACCCCAGAGCTCGCCGAGCATGCCGCGGTGAGATTAAACCTGAAAGACGAAAGGACAAATTTTATTTTGATATTTACTTGCTGTTTTTTCTCTGTGTTCTCTGTGTGCTCTGTGGTGAAAGATTTTTTTTCGTTTTGATTTTTTCGGCCTGTTCAGCCACCTGGGCGGCCAGCGAAACTTTATGGCGTAGTAAAAGTTTTTTTAACGCTGCATGCTTCCCGGATAGAATCTGGACAGCCAAAATACCGGCGTTGCGGGCACCGGCCTTGCCGATGGCCATGGTAGCCACGGGCACACCGGAAGGCATCTGGGCTGTGGAAAACAGGGAATCCATCCCCAACAAGGCTGATTCCAAAGGGACCCCGATGACCGGAAGAATGGTGTGGGCTGCCATTACCCCCGCCAAGTGAGCCGCCCCGCCGGCACCAGCAATGATGACCTCTACCCCCCGCCCTGCCGCTTTACGGGCATACTCTGCGGTAATTTCTGGGGAACGGTGGGCCGAAGCCACCGTCACCTCACAGGACACCTGAAATTCGGCAAGAACTCTGGCCGCCTCTTCCATGACCGGGAGGTCGGAATCGCTTCCCATGACAATAGCCACGAGTGGTTTTTGGGTCTTCACTTTTTCACCTTTCTTTTTAAGGCTTTTTGCCCTATGTCTTTCCGATAATATGCGCCTTCCCAGGAAATTATTTCCGCCGCCTCATAAGCCAACCCGATGGCTTCTCCAATTGCGCTTCCTATGGCCGTAACTCCCAGAACCCTTCCGCCGTTCGTTACGATCTTTCCCTCTTTTAAAGCTGTCCCGGCGTGAAAGACAAAAGTGCCGGGAATTTTTGCGGCCTCCCCTAAACCAGAAATTACTTTCCCTTTTTCATAAGGCCCCGGGTAACCTTGCGCAGCCATGACCACGCAAACCGTTGGCCGGTCATCCCATGCAACTTTCAGGTTGGACAAACTTCCTTCAATCGTTGCTTCCAAAACGGAAACCAGATCACTTTTCATGCGCATGAGCAGGGGCTGGGTTTCCGGGTCCCCGAACCGGGCATTAAATTCCAAGACCTTGGCCTTTTCATTGTGGATCATCAGGCCGGCGTAGAGGACCCCCCGATATTTCCTTCCTTCTTCCGCCATTCCATGTATGGTAGGGATCATTATCTCCTTCATGACTTGGCGGTGCACTTTTTCGCTCACCACCGGTGCGGGCGAGTAGGCCCCCATACCTCCTGTGTTGGGTCCCTGGTCGTGATCAAAGATGGGCTTGTGATCCTGAGAAGTAGGGATGGGCAGGACCGTTTCTCCATCGGTGAAAGCCAGAAAAGAGGCTTCCTCTCCCTGGAGGAACTCTTCCACCACCACCTGTCTTCCTGCGGCTCCGAAGGCTTTTTGGACCATGATGAGGTCAAGGGCTGCGATGGCCTCTTCCATGGTTGGGCACAAAATTACCCCTTTCCCCGCGGCCAGGCCATCGGCTTTGACCACCAAGGGCACCCCTGTCTTTTTAACGTATCTGACCGCTGCCCCATAATCATCAAAGACCTGAAAATCACCCGAAGGAACGCCGTATTTTTTCATTAAATACTTGGCAAAAGCCTTGCTTCCTTCGATTTCCGCCGCCTGCTGGTTGGCGCCGAATATGCGCAACCCACGTGCTTCGAAGGCATCCACAATGCCCATGGTGAGGGGGGCTTCTGGGCCGACGACAGTGAGGTCAATTTTCTCTTTTTCAGCCCAGGTGATGATCGATGGCCCATCTTCTGCCGCAAACGGGAGACATTCCGCTTGCTGGGCAATGCCGGCATTTCCCGGTGCGCAATAAATCTTTTTCACTGCCGGGCTCTGAGCGATTTTCCAGACCAGGGCATGTTCCCGGCCTCCACTGCCGATGACCAAAACCTTCATTGTTTTCTCCCAAACTTACCACAGAGAGCACAGAGAACGCAGAGGGAATAAATTCAAAAATCATTATGAAAATAAAAAAGCAAAAAGCCAATTCGATTTTTTGCTATTCGTTGGATAATTTTTATGGCTCTGCGTTCTCAGCGCGCTCTGTGAGGAATGTCTTTTTTCTCCAGATATTCGGATATGGCTTTATCGTAACGGGCCGTGAGTTGGTACACTTTCTTGGCCAGGCGGAAATTCGTCTCTTTACTCACCACCCCGCCGCTTTGCTTCATCTCGGCCAAAATGGGCCTGTAATCCGCCGGGTCCACGACCACGGTCACATAGGGATAATTTTTCGCCCCGGCCCGCAGCATGGACGGCCCGCCGATGTCGATATTCTCGATGGCTTCCTCCAGCGTACAATTCGGCTTGGCCACCGTAGCTTCGAAGGGATACAGGTTGATTACAACCATATCGATGGGTTGGATGCCATGCTCATTCATTTTTTTAACATGCTCGGGATTCCCGCGGATTCCTAAGAGCCCTCCGTGGACTTTGGGATGAAGCGTTTTGACTCGCCCGTCCAGCATCTCGGGGAAACCAGTGTATTCGGAAATATCCGTAATTTTTAATCCACTCTCCCGCAAAACTTTGGCTGTCCCTCCGGTGGACAGAATTTCTACGTTGAAGGCTTGCAGTTCTTTGGCGAATTCCTGAATTCCGGATTTATCCGAAAGACTGATAATGGCTCGCTGAATTTTGGGCATAAAAACTCCTTTCATAGGGTTCCAGTCACGCCTTAGGCGTGATCAAGGGGCCAAGGGTTCCAGTGTTTTTTGTATTTTGTTTTGCCGGTTCTCGTGGCCCATTGAATCTTTGATTTTTTGAATCCTTATTCTACGGAAATAAGGTTCTTCTCCCGCTGGATTACTTCTCCGACGATGGAGGCCTCCTGAATTCCTTTGGCTTGTAAATTCCCCAAAAGTTTTTCTCCATTGGATCGGGGCAAAGCAATCAATAAACCACCCGAGGTCTGCGGGTCAAAAAGGATGATTCTCTCCGCCTCGGGAACTTTGGCCGAGATGAAGATCTCCGGCCCAAAGTGATCCTGGTTGCAATAGGCCCCTCCCGGAACCATTCCCTGGGCAGCGTACTCCTTGGTCCCCGCCAGAATGGGTAGGTCCGAGTAAAAAAACCTGAAGGAGAGGCCACATCCTTTGGCCATCTCCGCAGCGTGCCCCAATAATCCGAAACCCGTAATATCCGTGCAGGCGTGGGGCCCCCATTCGTTCATGGCTTCCGAGGCGATATCGTTCAGGCGGACCATGGAGTCGATCGCCCGCTGTAAAAATCCGGCATCGGCCATTCCTGCTTTGTTGGCGGTAGAAATAATTCCCGTCCCCAGGGATTTGGTCAAGATGAGAACATCCCCTTTCTCCGCCCCCTTGTTCGTCACAATTTTCTTGGGATGAACCGTACCGGTCACTGCCAGCCCGTATTTCAACTCGACGTCGTCAACGGTATGCCCGCCCAAGACCACAGCCCCCGCCTCGTGGATTTTGTCCAGCCCGCCCCGAAGGATCTCGGTGAGTACAGAAAGGTTAAGGGAGAGGCGGGGAAAACCAACCACGTTCAAAGCGGTTAAGGGTTTCCCTCCCATGGCATAAACATCGCTCAGGGAATTGGCCGCGGCAATCTGCCCGAAGAGATAAGGATCATCCACAATGGGGGTGATGAAGTCCACCGTTTGCACCAAGGCCATCTGCTCGGAGATTTGGTAGACTCCGGCATCATCGGCGGTTTCGGTGCCCACCAGAAGGTTGAGGTGCTTTTCCAGGGGCAGGGGACGCAAGGCTTTCTCCAAGTCCTCCGGACTTAGTTTCCCCGCTCACCCGGCAGCGCGGACCATGGCAGTCAAGCGGATTTTCTCATCCACGATAAACCCCTTTCAGCCTCCGGTTTCTTTCGTGCTATCGGACATTCTATCATACGGTTCAGAAATGGCTTCTTGAGAAGCTGGGGAACACTCCCACTCAATCGGCCAGGGTGAATAGAGCAGCCGCAGGGCGCACTTGTCCCCTTCGGCCCGGTATTCTAAAAGGCCCTTGAGCAGAGAGAAATAAAAAAGATCTTCGGCGGTATAATAAGTGAGGAAAAAACTCAGCTCGTAAAGTTCGCGCATGGCGTTCTTCCGGTGCACGTAAAATCCCCAGAGCAACTTGGATTCGCTTTCTCCTGCCGGGTTACGGTGGTACTCATAAAGGCGCAAGAGAGGCCCCCAGTTCCGTTCAAATCCTTCATCATCGATGGGGATCAATGCCGGAAAGTAGAAATGCACAGATCCTTCTTTGCGCAGGCCATAATAAAAGAGGGGCCAGATGCGCAAAATGCGGGCACGCTTCCCCTCATTTTTCCAGACCTCGGTTTGATCCTTGGAGAGCAAAAGATAACGGTTGCGCACTTTCTGGTATCCTTCCTCTACCTGGCGGTCATACCCATAAAAGGGCCAGAGAACGTACCCGCTCTCTTGTCCTTCCCAATTTTTATGGCCGTAGAAGGGGAAGATGCGGAAAATAGACTTGTCATCTCCTTTGGCCCATTGGAGAAAGGGCCAGGGAAAGTCCCACTGGGTATAGTGATCTTCTTCGTCATAGGTGTAATTAAAAAAGGGCCAGATCACAGACCGGGAGACCCGTTTGGAGGATACGGAGGATACATAAAGAGGAAAGATCATGGCTATTTCCGTAGGGTCGTCCGTGTATAGGTAACGCTTTTCAAAATGAAAGATGGGCCAGAGGAAAAACATCTTCTCATAATCCTTCTCTTTGCGCTCATAGCCCACCTATGGCCATACTTTAAAACCTTCTTTTCCACCCCCTTCGGTACGGGAGAAAATCGGCC
>JAURYC010000077.1 GCA_030654105.1 Deltaproteobacteria bacterium | reverse complement strand
ATATCGAAATCCTAAACAAATTCAAAATTCAAATATCAAAATTCCAAACTTTTTTGTTTAGATAATTCGAATTTTGAATCCGCCTTAGGCGGACTTGTTTCGAATTTCGTGCTTCGAATTTAGAATTTAGGCATCCCTTGCGGATAAACGTTAGAGATAAATTCTCAAACTTTAATGGGTAAGAATCTAAAAGGGATATGAGGATCAATCTTTTTGAAAATGTTGCTTTTTTCTTTCGAATTTAGTAGGTTGAAATAAAAAAGGATAGGTTTAAGGCGCGAGGTGGAAGGGGAAAGGAGGGGTATGGAAAGCGGGAAGGACCATTTTCTGTATAAATTTTTCTATCCTGAGAGTGTGGCAATTGTGGGGGCTTCAAGGAATGCGTTTAGAGTCAACTACCATCTGGTGGCTAACCTGGTCAAGCTCGGATTCGCAGGGAAAATTTATCCCGTCAACCCTGAGGCCGGGGATATTTTAGGTTTAAAGGTTTATCCGAATCTAAAAAGCATCGATGGACACGTGGACCTGGCTGTCGTAGCAGTCTCTTATCAAACAACTCCCAGCCTTCTTAAAGATTGCATAGAAAAAGGGATCCAAAACGTCGTACTCGTGGCCGGTGGTTTTTCCGAGACCGGGGAGGAGGGCAGGAGGGTGCAGAAGGAGATGGCCAAGCTCCTCAAAGAAAACGGTGTCCGGGCCATCGGTCCCAATGCTCTGAGTCCGATTAACACATCGACAAACTTGGCTATCAGCTTTCACCCGATCGACCGGATGAAGGTTGGCGGGCTTTCTCTGATCTTCCAATCCGGTTTGTATGAACCCAGGATCGACTGGCTTTTTGCAGACTTCAACCTTCATCTCAACAAGCTCATCGACCTGGGAAACAAGATGGACATCAACGAGGTGGATGCCTTGACCTACCTGGCCCAAGATTCCCAAACCCGGGTCATCGGCATTCACCTGGAGAGTATCGAGGGGGACGGGCGAGAATTTTTAAGGCTCCTGCGGGAAGCTTCACGGCAAAAGCATGTGGTCGTCCTCAAATCCGGGCGCACCGAGGCCGGGGCCAGAGCGGTTTCTTCGCATACTGGGGTGATTGTCCAGGGAAGCGATCTTGTGTTCGAAGCTGCCTTGAGGCAGTCCGGGGCCATTCGGGCTCAAACCATTGAGGAGTTTTTCGACCTGACGAGGGCGCTGGAGCGCTTTGGTTCCATTTTGCTGCCGGGAAACCGCATCGCCATTGCCACGCTTCCGGGTGGGGAGGCGGTAATCGTAACGGACCATTGTCAGTTTGCCGGCCTTTCTCTTGCCAAGTTACCAAATGAGGTTCTGATCAAGCTCAGACCCATTTTTCCCCCTTGGGAGATTTCGGGGAATCCCTTTGACCTCGGCGTTTCCTTACAGTTCAACGACATAAGGATGGTTTACAGCCTCCTTCTCGAATCTATTGTGCCCGACCCGGGTGTGGACGGAATTGCCGTGCAGTTCCCCTCACGGGCATTTGCGCTTCCCCGGGATTTCTTCCAGGTCTTTCCCCAAGCGCTTAAATTTAAAAAACCCATCGCGGTCTGGGTTGCGGGAATGGAATCAGGCAGGAATGAAACCCTCGCCTGGTTGGATGATCACCATGTGCCCGTTTTTTCCTGCCCGGAGAAGGCTATCCGGGCTCTTTCGGCCCTACATCGCTCCAGCCAATTTAAAACCGCTACGGGCATAGCGCAAAGCGCATAGCGTAATCCTTCGCGCCTTGCATCGTGTATCTTGTATCGTGAATCCTGCATCCTGTGCCTGTTTTTTTGCCTGCTTTTAATTAAAAAATTCCGCATTCCGAAATCCGCAATTTCGCTTTATTTATCCAATACTTCCCTCACTTTTAGTACCAATGCTTCCATAGAAAAAGGCTTCTGAAAAAAATTAACCCCCTCTTCCAATACCCCATGACGCACGACCGTATCATCGGTATATCCCGACATATACAATACCTTAATCTTCGGATGCAAAAGCAATAAACGGTCCGTCAACTCCCGCCCACTCATCACCGGCATCACCACATCCGTGACCAATAAATCTATTGACCCCTCATGCTTCTCGCATATCATGAACGCCTCCCCTCCATTGGCGGCCTCCAAAACCTCATAACCCTGCTTCCTTAATATCTGTACCACCAAATTCCGTACATCCCCATCATCCTCCGCCACCAGCACCGTCTCCCCCCCACGAGGGAGCTCCTCTTCTATTCGCTTCGCCCTCTCCTCCTCCAACGGCTCATCCACGCGGGGAAGATAAACCTTAAACGTAGTTCCCTTCCCCGGCTCGCTGTAAACCCAAATATTCCCCCCACTCTGTTTCACAATCCCATACACCGTTGATAACCCCAACCCCGTTCCCTTCCCCTTTTCCTTTGTGGTAAAAAATGGTTCAAATATTTTTTCCCTAACTTCCGTGGTCATCCCCACCCCTGTATCACTCACCGCAATCCGCACATATCGCCCCGGCTTCACTCCCACATGACCATTTACATACGCTTCATCCAAATCCACCTTGGCCGTCTCAATCGTCAACTTTCCCCCTCTGGGCATGGCATCTCTGGAATTGAGTACTAAATTGAGAACAACCTGTTCCATCTGCCCGGGGTCCACCTTCACCCTCCCCGAATCCCCCGCCAACATACTCACTAACTCAATATCCTCCCCAATCACCCGATGCAACATCTTATCCATATCCCCCAAAAGACTATTCAAATCCAAAACCTTCATTTCCATTATCTGGCGGCGACTGAAGGCTAAGAGCTGGCGAGTAAGATTGGCCGACTGCTGGGTAGCTTTGTCGATCATTTCGAATGTCCCCCTCAAAGGGTCTCCCGCTTTGAGATCCATTAGGGCAAGCTGGCTGCAAGTTTTGATCAGGGTGAGGGAGTTATTGAAGTCATGGGCAATCCCTCCGGCCAACTGACCGATAGCCTCAATCTTCTGGGACTGGCGCAACTGCTCCTGAAGAGCCGCCATTTCTTTCTCTGCCTGCTTGCGCTCGGTGATGTCGCGGACAATGCCTCTAAACCCTATCCGGTTACCTGAAATATCCTTAATTAATGATACCGAAGCATCAATGTCCCTCTTCGTCCCATCTTTTTTTATAATCTCCCATTCGAACCCTTTGGCAGATTGCTCCGTTCGGAAAACTTTATTGAAAGCCTGATACAATTTTTTAGCGTTCTTTTGATCGGTGTATTGCCGGTTATTCATGCCCATCATTTCTTCTTTAGAATATCCCAATATTTGGCACATGGAATCATTGAAGAAGGTAAAATTTCCTGCGATGTCAACCTCGTAGTAGCCATCCTCGATACTTTCCAGAATGTCTCGATACCGTTCCTCCGATACCCGCAGGGCCTCCTCGGATCGTTTGTGCTCAACAAAAAGCAGAG
>JAURYC010000076.1 GCA_030654105.1 Deltaproteobacteria bacterium | reverse complement strand
TTTCCTCGAGCCTTGCAAGAAGTCCAAGAGGATGATAATTTAAGGGCCCTCATTATAACGGGTGCGGGTCGGGGATTTTGTTCCGGCGCGGATGTTGCCGCCCAGGCCGCTCGCGCTGCCGGGCAGCAAGTAGACACCAGTCGTAAAACTATTCTCGCGTTGGTGGGTAACTTAATCCTGGCTTTTGAAAAGATCAATAAACCTATCATTGCTGCGGTCAATGGCATTGCTGCCGGCGTTGGATTGACGATTACCTTGGCCTGTGACCTGCGAATCGCCTCCACCAATGCCCGCTTCGCGGCTATCTGGGTCAAACGGGGTCTGATCGCCGATGGGGGGGCAACCCTCTTAATGCCTTTAATTGTGGGGATGGACAAAGCTTTAGAGTTATTTTTTACGGGGGACATCATCGACGCCCAGGAAGCGGAAAGAATTCGTTTGGTCTCCAAGGTGGTTCCCCATGAAGAATTGATGAGCCATGCGAAGGAACTGGCCAAAAAAATCGCCAGCGGACCGCCGATCTCTGTGGAATTAGTGAAAAGAGTAACGTGGGAAAAAATTCGCAACCAACTGCGGGAGCAATTACTGTTGGAAAGCTATGCCCAGAATGTTTGCCGCACAACCCAGGATCAAAAAGAGGCGGTGAAGGCTTTTATGGAAAAACGAGAACCACAATTCAAAGGCCTATAAATGAGGAGCTATAATCGCCATCAATGATTAATGATTAAGGAGGTTCCCAGTCCATGCGACAGAAACTTGCCGAATTAAAAGCCGAACGCGAAAGAGTCATTAACTTAGCCAGCCCCAAAGCCGTGGAAAGGCAACACAGCCGGGGGAAAATGACGGCGCGAGAACGGATCAACTTTTTTTACGATCCAGGCACTTTTGTAGAGCTGGGCCTTTTTGCCAAACCCCGGATCACCGGTTTCGATATTGATCAACAGGACTTAACCGGCGATGGGGTCATCACCGGGTATGGGAGTGTCAAGGGTCGCCCCGTTTATGGCTATGCCCAGGACTTCACTATCGCGGGGGGGAGCCAGGGTACGATTCATGGAAAAAAAACACTTCGGGTGATGAAGCAGGCTTTGAAAGCTCGGGTTCCCTGTATCCATATGATCGATTCCGGAGGGGTACGGATCCAGGATGCGGTGACCCGTGATTTTAATGACTCCTACCAACTTTACTTTTACTGTCACACGATCTCTTCCGGAGTGATCCCGCAAATCGGCCTTTTGATGGGTCCTTGTGCGGCCGGAGCCGCCTACTCCCCCATTCTGACGGATTTTCTCATCATGGTGAAAAAGACCAGCCACATGTACATTGCTTCCCCCACGCTGATCAAGTCGGTGCAGTTTGTAGATGTCACCGAAGAGGAAATTGGGGGAGCGAAGATGCATGCGGAGGTGAGCGGCTGTTGCGATGTCTTGGCCGAGAATGATGAGGATTGTTTGCAGAAATGCCAGGAGCTCTTGAGTTTTCTGCCTTCCCACAATCAAGAGGAACCGCCGATTGTCCCGACTGGCGATGACCCGAACCGTCGGGATGAAGAACTGCTCGATGTCGTGCCGGTGGATTCGAAGAAATGGTATGACATGCATCACGTCATTCAGCGGATCTTCGATAAAGGCCACTTTTTTGAGATCAAGCCGGACTTCGCCAAGAATATGATCACCGGCTTTGCCCGGTTAGACGGGCGATCGGTCGGTATCGTTGCCAATAATCCGAAACACAAGGCCGGCAGCATTGATATCAATGCTGCCGATAAAGAAGCCCGGTTTATTCGGTTTTGCGATTGCTTCAACATCCCCTTGATTTTTTTGGTGGACAATCCCGCCTATTTGCCGGGTGTGGATCAAGAAAGAGGAGGAATTATCCGCCATGGGGCGAAGGTGCTGCACGCCATCTCGGAGGCGACCGTCCCGAAGTTCACGGTCTACATTCGGAAAGCCTATGGCGGAGGAAACCCGGCGATGTGTGGTGAGCCTTTAGGGTCGGATTTGCTTTTGGCCTGGCCAACGACAGAGATGGGGTTGATGAATCCAGAGGGGGCGGTGAATATCATCTTTCGCAATGAAATCGCTGCGGCGAAAAATCCCGAGGAAGTTCGGGCCCGGCGGTTGGCCGAATATAAAGCCACCTTCGGCCGTTTCCCTTATCATGCTGCGGCGATGCGCTGGGTTGAAGAAATAATTGATCCAAGGGATACAAGACGTTTGCTCATTCAGGGACTTAAACTTTTTTCGAATAAGAAAGATGAAAGGCCCTGGAAAAAGCACGGCAATATTCCCCTTTAGCTTTTTTCGTGTTTCGGACTTTTAACGGGATTGCTCCTTGAAAATGGGCTATAGTACTTTGCGGCAAAGTTCGTAAGAAGAAACCTGTAGCCAAGGCGCAAGGATGAATTTCCGGGGAGCCGATTTTGCCACTCGTTACGCTCCCTTTCAACCGGGGGCGGTCAAATACCTCAAGGAAAAAGGCATCTGGAAAGGGAAGAGTTAAACGGCCCATGGCAGAGAAGGAAGGCCTAAGAATTTTGACCAGGGGGAACGCGAAATTTTTCCTCCACTCTATTTGGACCCAACGTTCGCAGGGGAGGCTCGGTTTTCATTGCGAAGGGGATTGTTATCTGGAAATAATAATGTCAGGGGGTAATTTTTGAATGAAAAATGCCACCGAAATCGAGCAAAACCTTGAAGC
>JAURYC010000075.1 GCA_030654105.1 Deltaproteobacteria bacterium | reverse complement strand
AGGCTCGGGGGCCAGGGCGCTTCGCTTGGCATCATGAGGCGCTCGACTTTCCATGGATTAGGCGGGAAAGTGCCCCCCGCCTCAATATGCGGAAACCCAGCCAATCCCTTCCTGCAAGGTTTTCTCCCGGCCGATGCTGCCCGCGCTCATCGTCCTGGCCCCCGCGCCACAATATAGTGCAGCCCGATAACGTCTTTTTTTCTAGCTCATCGTTGTCTTTCTGGGCGCTGCCAGCCATAAGCTGATACAGGACAGGCCCATGCTAACCATTGACAGAATAAAAGAACTCGTATAGCTGCCGGAAAGATCAAACAGGTAACCGCCGATCCAGGGGCCCACGGCTCCCCCTGCGCCCATGCCCGCAAGTAACAAACCCGCCACAGCACCATAATTACGCCCAGGGAATATATCCGCTGATGCGGCAAAAAGAGTGGGAGAAAAAAGACCGGCTCCATAACCCAAAGAAATCGAATACACGTAGAGGAGCCAAGGTTGGGAAGTGTCCCGAACCGACATTGGGGCGATTAGAGCACCGAGGGACAGTAAAGTGGCCAGGGTAACAGTTTTTTCTCTCCCTAACCAATCGGATAAGAAGCCCGAGAGCTGTCCCATGAATAGGGTGATACCAAAAAGGGCGAAGACCGAAACACTGAACAAGCTGCTATAACCCGCATCCTCGGTGAATTTCACTTGATGGGCGAGAATGAGATAACATCCGACCCCCCAGTAAAGGGCGTAGGATAAAACCAGGAACCAAAGTTGGGGGGTTCTCATAACTTCACCCAGAGTCCTTTCCAAAATCATTGGATTTCTGAAAACCGCTCCCTCGGCGGAGGAAGGTGGAGAAGGAGCGGCGGGTTCAACCCCATAAGAATAGAGGCCTTTTTCTTCCGGCCGGTAGTAGAAAAAAAACAGGTAGAGGGGCAGCAGGAAAATAACCAAGATGACCGCCAGAATGATAAAAGTATTCCGCCATCCCATTTGGGATATGGTGAATTCAACGAATATACTGTAAACAAAACTAAGGCCGCCACCCATTTGGCCGAGCCCCAGGACCAGCCCTTTCCTTTTGGTAAACCAATTCACCAGGGATGGCGCCATAATCGGCCATCCGCTGAAGGCGCTTCCCAGAGGCATAAGACAGCCAAAAAGGAAATAGAAGTGCCACAACTTATTGGCGAAAGCACAGCCAGCCGTGGCCAACCCAAGGATCACAACCCCCAAGGGCATCACTCTCCGGGGCTTCCAGCGGTCGGCAAGAGTGCCGGCAATAGGGGCTAAGAACCCGTAGATGAATATATTCAAAGAAAACATTATGGCAATGCTCCCCCGGCTCCAGGGGAATTCCTGCAGGATTCGGGAAAAGAAAACCGCAAAAGAGTGACGGATTCCATATATAAGAACCATGCTGACGACAATGATGGCCACAATTACCCAACCATAGAAAAAAACCGGACGTTTGACCATTTCCCAACCTCAAATTCCCTTTCCGCAGATGAGAGATGCTCATCCGAGTACCCCAACTTTTTTTTAACGCGAATTATTCTTCCTATTATTTAAGGTTAATCGATTCAGAGGGTAAATTCAAATATAACCTGCAAAGGGTGACGGGTTGAATCCAAAAAAGTTAGTGAAAAATGGGTAGTTGGGGGTCAAAAAATGGGGTGTTCGGGTAGAAATTCCCGCCCAATAAGCAGGAGACACCTAAGCAAGATATGCATATAATATATAGAACGGCCTGAAAAATCTTTATTGGGGTGTACATATGGATTCACAATTAAATGGAAAAAAATATTGTATGCGTTGCGGGGCTAAAATTGATTGGCAGGCAGAAGTATGTCCCCAATGTGGTCTAAAACAACCTTTGATCCCTACGGCTACAAGAAAAAGCCGGATTGCCGCGGGTCTTTTTGGTATTCTCCTCGGAAGCTTAGGTATCCACAAGTTTTATCTGGGCAAGATTGGTTGGGGGATTTTATATCTGGCTCTTTGTTGGACTTTCATCCCGGCATTAGCGGGTTTAATCGAAGGGATTCTTTACCTGACGATGTCTGATCAAGAATTCGCGGCGAAATATGAAAATTAACCCCCTGGTACCTGGGCATGTAATCTAATAAGAAAGCAACTGCAAAAAAATAAGGGCATGTTTCGAGTGGGGTCGGAGCAAGGTAACCGGTTGAAGAGCCAACTGTTTATGATCCTCATTTCGCCCATGAAAATAGTGGTTTAAGCCCTCAAAATATCTATCTTTGGGAGTGTATCTGATTAAATTTTAATAGATTACCTTGGTCCGACCCGAAATAAGAAAAAAACAAGAAACTTCGTTTTTATTTTAATTGTTTAAGAAAGGTAAGAGCGATGAGAAAATATTTTTATATGGGAATTTTAGGGTTTCTGATCGTTCTTTTTGCATCCGCTATTCCCTTTTACTCGCAGGCAACGGGGAGGGAAAGAATCATCGATGAAAAGGTGAAGAAATTCCTTGATAAAATGAGGGATCGATGGCGTGATCTTAATGTTCCGGAAGCGGACGGGAAGATTCTTTATGAAATAATCGTTCAGAATAAATACAAAAAGGCGCTGGAAGTGGGAACCTCGACGGGGCATTCGTCGATATGGATTGCCTGGGCACTCAGCAAGACGGGAGGGAAGCTGGTTACCATCGAAATTGATGAAGGGCGTTACAGGCAGGCAGTGGCCAATTTCAAGGAAACGGGTCTCAGCGAGCACATTGATGCCCGGCTTGCCGATGCCCATAAGCTAGTGAATGAGCTTCCGGGGCCATTTGATTTTGTCTTCATTGATGCGGATAAAGATTGGTACACCAATTACGCAAAAGCTTTAATTCCGAAACTTGAACCCGGGGGCTGCATAGCGGCGCACAATGTTGAGGAGCCGGAACCTCTTCCTCGAGGAGGATATTGGAGGGGCACCGACGAGTATTATAAATATATGAAAAGCCTGCCTGGATTTGAAACCAGCATCCATCCGAAGAGCCGCGCCGACGTTTCCGTCAGTTACAAAAAAAAGAAAGGTAAATAGACGCTGGTCAACAAGGGTAAGATTCGAGTGTTCGAGTGTTCGAGTGCTTCGAGTGGGGTGGGACCAAGGGGATGACGCAATTCTTTCGCATCTCCCTATACGCCTTCCGTAGGCATTATACATTGAACAAGAAATTGATGATATCCCCGTCCTCCACAACGTAGTCCCGGCCTTTCTGCAGCAGTTTTCCCTCCTCGCGGACCTTCTGCTCGTTGCCCAGCTGAATAAGATCTTCGTATTTGATGACCTCAGCCTGGATGAAGCCGCGCTCGATCCGTTTCTCGATGAAGAGCAGATCATTCAGCCGTAATTCTTCGTTCAGGGCCGTAATATCGCGGCGAGGGTCGACGGAGCCGGCAACATGAAAAACCGTATCTTCCGGAAAAGCCCGCACGAGATGGCAGATGACGTCCACCTTCTC
This sequence comes from Deltaproteobacteria bacterium, assembly GCA_030654105.1. Taxonomy (NCBI): domain Bacteria; kingdom Pseudomonadati; phylum Myxococcota; class Myxococcia; species Deltaproteobacteria bacterium. The sequence goes on along the minus strand of JAURYC010000075.1, from coordinate 898 downwards.
GAGAACGCGCCAGATCCGGGTATTGCGCTCTGCCTGTTTTTCCAGGTCCGGTAGGAGAGAGAATTCGATCTGGGCCGGCGTTTCCACTCGCGGCCGATAGATCTCGACCAGACGCTCGAAACGCTCGTCACGGACGCGGGCCAATCCCTGGGCTTCTCCCTTGCCGTTTTCCGGTTCGCTTTCTTTTCCCGTCAGCAAGCGAAAGAGCGTGCGTTTGCCAACCTGCGGGAAACCAATCAATCCCAGCTTCATTTCTTATTCCTCTATCATCTCATCCCTCTTTTCCCTTTCTTGGTTTCACTCTCCCCTCTTGATGGGGGGAGAGGTAAGGTAGGGGGGACGGAATTTATTGCTTCCACAAAATGAATGTAACTGCGTCCTGCCAAACAAATCACTTCCGATGATTATTGACGAATAGCGGATAAAACCGATCGGAATGCCGAGTGGGCTGCCTTGGGATAGATTCGGGCAGAAATTACATGTTCATTTTACGACAAAGTAACGAACTTTTCAAGCGAATTCGGTTCATTCTAATCCTGAGTCATAAACTCATCGACAAAATTTGTCGTGGCCCAGACGGAGGAACGGTACGCGCCGCACACCTTCCATTCCTTCAATCAGAGGATTACAAACAAGAGTCCTTTTTAATTCGTTACCCGTTGCAGACCGAGCTACGGCCATGAGCTGCTGCGAGACTCTCGCCGCAGGATTTTTGGGAATGATCAGCCCAGTTCTGGGAGCTTGGCTGGTTAGCATTTTTGATGGTAATCCCCTTCACTCATGTCTTTGCCCGTGAGTTAAAATAGGAATTCCATATCCACATCTCAAACTTTATTTGGGTAGTACCCCGGGGAAAAGAAATGCCTTGGCGCCTCGGTGAGAGAAGAATAAGAATGAG
>JAURYC010000074.1 GCA_030654105.1 Deltaproteobacteria bacterium | reverse complement strand
AATTAAAGCCCCAGAGGAGCCAGATAATCAGAAGAGGGAAATTTCGTTACAGAACCAGCGAGTATCTTACGCCTCGGGATCGACCTCGATGCCGGGTAGTGCCTACTGGGACACTTTATGATCCCCTTTAGGCTTACGGTAGCATTGCCAAAAATAAACTCCGCCCATAATAGCCGCGCCTAAATAGCTGGAAATCGGTTCATGCCACCACAGGCCAATGAGGGCGACGACCAGGAGCAGACGTTGGGGAAGCCTCAGCCGATCTCTGCCGAAATAGCCGATAATGATGGCTCCAAGAGCGATAATTCCCAGGATGACCGTGGCGAGGACAAAGATAAATTCCATATAAGGGAAAGGCGCCCGGGTTTTTTGGAGAATATACGGCATGAATACGAGAATAGGACTGAATACGAAGGCAAAGGGAACGTACATGCCGGCCCAGGCAAGGGTAAATGCGCGGACCCCCGTTTTAAATGGGTCCCCCTGAGAGATCCCTGATGCGGCGTACGCCGCCACGGCAACCGGCGGCGTGAGATCGGCCAGGATTCCGAAATAAAACACAAACAAATGGCTCAGCAGCGGGGCCACGCCAAATTTCAGCAGCGCCGGTGCGGCGATGATGGAAACGACGATGTAGTTGGGCGTGGTGGGCAGCCCCATCCCGAGAATCAAACTGGCGACGGCGGTATAGGCCAGCACGAAAAAGAGAGTGGTGTGGTCCAGCGTAAAGAGACTGAAGAAATCCAATTTATCCACCATAGCCGCGGTGGCTGTGGCCAACTCGATTGTGGCCGAGGCGAGTTTTAGTCCAAGCCCGGTTAAGGTGGTAGCCCCCACGATGAATCCCACGGCAGCGCAGGCAGCCCCGATGGCCAGGGCGTTCTTCGTCCCCCATTCCAAACAATCCAAAACGTGCTCGATCTTCATGCGGCCTTCTTTCAAGAAGAGGCCGACGACGATGACAAAGAAATTACACCAGAAGGCGGCGCGGCCGGGTTCTGTTCCCCGCTGCAGGAGAAAAAGCAAAAGGGCAATGGCAATAATCCCCCATATCCAATAGAAAAACACCAGCCCCCGCAGCGTCCAAATGAGGCCTCCGACAATGATAGCGAACCACAGAACCGTCCAAAGCACGGGGCCTTCAAAAGGATTCCACAAGAAGAGGACAACCGGAGCCGAGGCAGCCACGGCGACAAAAAAGCTCTTGGTGCGGGGTCCGGTCTGCGCAAAGGCGACCGAGCTGATAATTCCCCAGAAGGCCGCCAAGAAAGGGGTAAATCCGGTAACCAGAAGCCAGATGATGATGATGAGAGGGATCACCAAGATCCCGTTTTCCCGGATGAGTTTGGGTACGCTGGGTAGTTGATCTCGGGGAATTCCCTTCATATTGTTCTTTTTAGCTTCGAAGTGCACCATGACTCCAACGCCAAAGAAATGGCAGATGGCCGGTATGATGGCACAGGTGGCGATGGTCAGGTAAGAGATTCCCAAGAATTCGGCCATAATGAAAGCGGCGGCACCCATGATGGGCGGCATGAATTGTCCGCCCGTCGAGGCCGCAGCCTCCACCGCGCCGGCAAATTCCTTCTTGTACCCCATCTTCTTCATCATGGGGATGGTGAAGGCCCCGGTGGTGACCGTATTGGCGACCGATGAGCCGGAAATGCAACCCAGCAGGCCGGAAGCCACGATGGCCACTTTTGCGGGACCGCCCGCGGACCAGCCCGCCAAGGCTGTGGCCAGATCAATGAATAATTTCCCCAGCCCCGTTTTCATGGTGAAAATACCGAAGAGAACGAAATGGAAGACAAAAGTGGCGACCACTCCCAGGGGGACTCCGTAAATCCCTTCGGTCCCGAGGTACATCTGGTCGATGATGCGAGTGGGGGAGTAGCCCCGGTGGGAGAGTATGGAGAGGCCGGGAATGTTGGCCAGGTAAGGCCCCAGGTAGCAGTAGGCCAAGGAGAAGAGTCCCAGGATGGCCAGGGGAACTCCGATGCTCCGGCGGGTTCCTTCCAGAATGAGAAGGATGGCAAAGTTTCCCAGGATGAAGTCCCTGGTGTTGGGATAACCGGCACGGTAGATAAACTGATCGAAGTCGAATATGATGTAGCTCGAAAAAGCAAAGGCCAAAATCGCCAGCGTAACTTCAAAATAGGGGATCTTTTGGGGGTCCAGCTTGAATTTTTTCTTCCCGGAGATCGCCCGCAAGGCGTCCCGGAGCATGAAAAGAAGAGGAATCCCCAGGGCAGCCAGAATACAGAAAGTCCAGGTGGCGAAGCCAATACCGGATTCTCCCAGATAATCTTTCCAATTCTGGAGAACGGTGAAAAAACCATAGGCATAGAATCCCAACCCGACGATCGAAGCTGCCAAATCCAAATAGGGGACGGTTGGGGGCCGGAAAAGATCCCGCGTTTTCATGGCGAAGGCCAAAAAGAACCCGATGGCGAAGACCAGCCCGGTGGCGGCCGCACCGAGCTTCAGGATACTCTGAAATCCCATGGCCAAGATCGATCCGGCCACGAAAGAAAAAATCGCTTCGTAGGTCCATGCCCACCCGAGATTCTTGATTTTGATCTTCCGGGTGGGATAGACCAAGTAGATAAGGGCAAGGACAAAGGAGAAGTGGAAACAGCGGTGTTTCCATTCTTGGAGCACGCCAAAACCCGCAGTGTAGATATGGAATAGAGCAAGAATGATGCACATGATCAGGGCCGCCTTCGCGGCCAGGCCCTTTAATTTACGGAAGCGCAGCTCCGGGTCAAAGGTTTCGACTAACTCTTTGACCTTTTCCTCATCGACCTGGTAGGCGATGACCTTTTCTTCTTGGGAGGGTTGTTCCTTTGCCATGTTTTTTTACCCTTTCCGGTTTCTATTTACTTTGAATTAAGCGGTGCAGATAAAATCCCAACCAATAAATAAGACGCACCTTTTCCGTTTGAATGTGAATCAGTCCATTTCCCACTTGGGCGGATACGTCGACTTCGGGTGCATTCTGGAAACGAAAACGATTCTTCCACTCCGCTTGAATTCGCCAATCAATGGAGGGCACAACGCGGCGCATCCCGGTAATCCGAAACCAGTCCCCCTCTAGGACCCATTGCTCGCCTGGGGATACCCCATAAGGAAGACCGGCTCCTTGCCCCTGGAACAGGGTCTCGGTTAGGACCAGGCGGTATTCCGCGTCGATGCGGAAAAAATCGCGGACATCGCTCCAGGCCACCGAATGGAGATAGGCCAGTTGAAACGTATCCCCCGGTTTGACAACCCTTAAAAAAATTACTTGATCATTTTTGGTACAGATCAATACCCAGATTGGGTAGAGGAGAAGGAAAGCTCCCAGGGCCAGAATTCCTGAGAGTAGAATTACTCCTTTGCGCATGCCTTTATAATTAAACCCCGCATAAATTGGCTCTCCAACCTTTATGCGGGGCCGAAAATGGGGATTTCGATTTTTCTACGGGAAAAGCCAGGACCGTCTAACGCTCGGCCAAATTTACTTCGCTTCGGGTGGAACGAGCGCCGGCGGGATCGGGATTCCCTTCTCCTTGTAATATCTGTAGGCACCCTTGTGGAGAGGAACTGTCACGCCGAGCAACGCATTTTCGAATCTTACATTTTTTCCCTGCTCGTGGGCTGCAGCCATCATCTCGGCGCCGCTGGCCGGCTCCTTCTTTTCTCGATAAATCTGGGGCTTCTTTTCCCACAAATGGGTGGTGATTTCATAGATCAGCTGCTCGTCAACTTCGGCCCGCGTC
>JAURYC010000073.1 GCA_030654105.1 Deltaproteobacteria bacterium | reverse complement strand
CATAACCTCCCGAATGGTAACGCTGGGTTTGCTCATCTATCTTCCTCCATGGCATGAAATTTCTTTATTCGTTCGAATTTGAGGGTTAATATCCGAAGATCGTTACCGCTCCCTGGGAGCGATTGATCCAAGACAATCAGATTATGCCTTTCGTTTTTAATTCATTAATTTGCTCTGGGGAATATTGGAGGTTGGTCAAGATTTCCATGGTGTGTTGCCCTAACTGTGGCGCCGGGCGCCGGACTTTCGCCGGGGTATGGCTCATTTTGACCGGGAATCCCAGGGTCTTTACCTTTCCGGACGGTTGATCCAAATCCAACACCATCTCCTGATGCCTGACCTGAGGGTCTTGAAAGGTCTGAGCCAAATTATAAATTGGACCGCAGGGAACACCCTCCTTATTTAAGTGTTCGATCCATTCCGCCATTGTCCGCTTACGGGTAATTTCATTGACGATCTCGTTTAGTGCTTGGCGGTGCTGGCGCCTGAGATCGTTGGTTTGGAAGCGGGGGTCCTCGAGCAATTCCTTGAGGCCGAGAGCATGGGCCAGCCTTTCCCACATTGGGTCCCCAGCGGGGGCGATGTTGATGTAGCCATCCAGGGCCTTAAAAGTGCCATAAGGAGCAGACACGGGGTGATCATTGCCATACCGTTCCGGCACCTCACCGAGCCCGAAATAACGGTCGGCCTGGAAGCTCAGAACGCTGATCATCGCGTCCACCAGGGAGGTTTGGACCTCCTGCCCCTTTCCCGTATGCTGCCTCGCCATCAGAGCGACGAGGATTCCATAGGCCCCATAGATCCCCGCCACAGAGTCAGAGATGGGAATTCCGGTCCTCACGGGTTCCCGGTCGGGGAAACCCGTAATACTCATAAACCCCGAAATCCCCTGGGCAATAAAATCAAAAGCCGGGCGAAGAGCGTAGGGACCGTCCTTTCCAAAACCGGAAATCCCGCAATAGATGATGCCCGGGTTTACCTTCCGCAGGGTTTCGTAATCGAGACCAAAGTTGCGCATGATTCCTGGCCGAAAATTTTCCACTACCACATCGGACCTCTCAACCAACCGGAGGAATATCTCTTTGCCCTCTTTGGCTTTTAGGTCCAGGGTCATACCTTTCTTGTTTCGGTTCATCCCAACGAAATACCAGCTTTCTCCCTTGATGATGGTCCCCTGGTATCGGGCGTCGTCGCCGTGCCCTGGAGTTTCGATCTTGATGACATCGGCGCCCATGTCGGCCAGAAGCAAAGTACAGAAGGGGCCGGCCACGAATCGGGTCAAGTCAAGAACTTTAATATTGGCAAGGGGCATCAGGCTTGTCTTTTCCGTTTTTTTTTATTTAAATAAGTCTTTTGACTTTAATAGAGGGTTCCATGGTTTGTCAAGAATAATTTGCCTCTTTGCCTCTCGCCCACCCCCAGTTTTGAAGGATAGCCCCTTTCTCCCAGTTGGTGTGCCGGTTCGGGCAGGAAGGGCCCTCCCCGCCCGAACCACAATAGAAGTAATCACTCAAAAAAACTTGGGGTCGGCAAGTAAATTGCCTAAAATTTATGAACGAAAATATCCAATGTGAAGATGGCGAGGGGTCAACTTTAGTTGCGAGATGAAGTTGGATATGATAATGTGGCAACATGGAATATATCAGTACGCGGGGTTCTGCTCCATCGATCGCTTCGAAAAAAGCCATTATCAAAGGGATTGCGGAGGACAAGGGCCTTTATGTTCCTGCTGCCTTTCCTTTCCTTGGCCCGAACCCATTTGCCGGTATGGGGCAGAATTATTATGCGGCAAGAGCGGTTAGAATCCTGCAAAGTTTCCTCCCTGATTACACGCCGGCCGAACTCTTAACGGCGGGCCAAACAGCCTACGCTGAAAACTTCGATGCGCCTGCGATTGCCCCGGTCCGCTTCCTTGGAGATGGCACGGCCATCCTTGAACTCTGGCATGGCCCAACTTTAGCCTTTAAAGACATGGCCCTGCAGTTGATGCCGCGTTTGCTCTCCACCGCTCTTCAAAGCGAAACCGAAAGGTATGAAGTGGTGATTCTGGTTGCTACTTCCGGAGACACGGGCAAGGCGGCCCTGGAAGGGTTTGCCGACGCCCCGGATGTGCGCATTTTCGTTTTTTATCCTCATGAAGGAGTAAGTGCAATCCAACGGTTACAAATGGTGACCCAACGAGGGAGAAACGTAGGGGCCTGCGCGGTGCAAGGAAATTTTGACGATGCCCAAACCGGAGTCAAGCAGATCTTTTCCGACCCGGCCATCAATAAAAAATTAGCTACCTTTAACTTCCGGCTCTCTTCGGCCAATTCCATCAACTGGGGGCGGCTGGCTCCTCAAATCGCTTATTATTTTACAGGTTATGATGATATGGTGGCGGCCGGGAAGATCCAGCGCGGCCAGCCGATATTGATCTGCGTTCCCACGGGCAATTTTGGCAACATCCTGGCCGCCTACTATGCCAGGTTATGCGGGCTACCCCTGTCCCGGCTGATTTGCGCCTCCAACCAAAACAGGATCCTTACTGATTTCATCCGGACGGGTGTGTACGACCGGCGGCGGGAATTTTACAAGACCGAATCCCCCTCCATGGATATCCTGATTTCTTCCAACCTGGAGCGGCTGCTTTTTGAATTGGCGGGGCGCCAAGCCAGCGTTGTCTCCGCCTGGATGGAAAAACTGGCCAGCCAGGGCTGGTATGACATTCCTTCTGATCCCCTCCGCCAGCTCCAATCTTTTTTTTATGGGGGTTTTGCCGACCCCCAGGATACGCTCCAGGCCATCCGAGAGGCTTTCGAGAAGCAAGAGTACCTAATGGATCCCCATACCGCCGTGGGTTACAGCGTCTTGCAAAAATACCGAGAGGAGACCGGTGATCCCACGCCCGCTTTGCTGGCTTCCACCGCCAGCCCTTTTAAATTTAACCGGGCGGTGTTGGAAGCCTTAGGGCGGGATCCTTCAGGTAAGGATGAATTCACCCTGCTGGAAGACCTGGCCACAATAAGCCACCAGCCCATTCCAGCCAAGCTCATCGAACTAAAATCCCTTCCCGAAGTTCACAGGGAGGTGTGTGCCAAGCAGAGGATGGCGGAAATCCTCGATCAATTTCTGGGGATAAAGGGTTAAGGCCATGCCCATCTCACAACAGAACGCCGTTAAAAGGGTTTAATTCTGGGAAGGGAAAGGAGCATAAAAATTAAAAGAAAGAAATTGGTCAAGGCTTTCCCGGAAGTTTCTTTCATCGTCTGCCGCCGCAGAAAAAATCACCCCAAAATTCCTCCCCTGGTCTGTGAAAGGCGTTGCCAGCACATCAAGGTTTGTCCTGATTACTTCGATTACATCCAACCCGCAATGTTCGGTCGGTGTGAGAAGAGGGAGGCAGGTAAGAGGATTAAAAAATGAAATAAGGGGGTTATCGATGTCTATGCAAAGGGGACGTCATTTTCTACAGATTCCGGGCCCCACCAATGTACCTGACCGGATCCTTAGAGCATTAAGCCGTCCGACGATCGACCATCGCGGGCCGGAATTCGCCCGGCTAACCCAGGAGCTGCTCGCAGGGCTGCAAAAGGTATGCAAAACTTCCGGGAAGATTGTAATATACCCGTCCTCCGGAACCGGAGCTTGGGAAGCGGCGGTTGTGAACGCCCTCTCCCCGGGCGATAAAGTTTTGATGTTCGAAACCGGCCATTTCGCCACGATGTGGCGCAACGTGGCGGCACGCTTGGGACTGGAAGTCGATTTCATCCCCGGAGACTGGCGGCATGGTGTTGACCCTGCCACGGTCGAAGCGAAGCTTAGCGAAGACCGAGAGCGGGCCATCAAGGCCCTCATGGTGGTCCACAATGAAACCTCAACCGGAGTGGTCAGCCGGGTGGCCGAGATTCGGAAAGCCATCGACCGGGTTGGGCATCCCGCCTTATTCATGGTTGATACCATCTCCTCTTTAGCTTTAACCGAATATCAGCATGACGCGTGGGGAGTTGATGTAACGGTGGGCAGCTCCCAAAAAGGGTTGATGCTGCCGCCGGGACTCGGGTTTAACGTGGTGAGCGAAAAGGCCCTGGCCGCAGCGAAATCGGCCCGGCTGCCGAGGTCCTATTGGGACTGGGAAGCGATAATCAAGGTTAACCAGACAGGTTTCTTCCCTTACACCCCGCCGACGAACTTATTTTTTGGTCTGAAAGAAGCGATGCAGATGATCCTCGAAGAAGGTTTGGAGAAGATTTTTGCCCGGCACAATCGATTTGGCGAGGCCACCCGCCGCGCTGTCCGGACATGGGGGCTGGAGATAAATTGCCTGAACCCCGAGGAATACAGCAACTCGGTCACAGCCGTCCAGGTTCCGCAAGGTCATGACGCGGACGCCTTGCGTAAGCTTATCCTGGAAAAGTTCAATCTCTCCTTGGGCAATGGGCTGGGAAGGCTCCAAGGCAAGGTTTTCCGCATCGGCCACATGGGGGACTTCAATGAATTGATGCTGGCCGGAACCTTGGGCGGAGTGGAGATGGGATTGGCCCTGGCGGGGATACCGTTTAAAAAAGGAGGGGTCCAGGCGGCCATCGATTACCTTGCAGGAAACGAATAAGTACTCCCTCACCCCTCGACGAAGTGCTTGTGACTTATGCGCTTAGAAAAAGATCAGAAAGCTTCTTCGTTTCCTTCAGGCCATTTCCGGTGAGCATGACGAGGGCGCCTTCCTTTTCTTCCTTCGGCAGTTTCCGCCAGCCTGCCAAAGCGGAAGCAGAAGTAGGTTCTACAAAAAGACCTAAGGAGAAAAGGATCTTCTCAGCAGAGAGGATCTCCTCGTCATGGACCCCTACGGTATGGCCTCCGCTGTCCCTCAAAGCCTGGAGTACGGCCTTTCCTCGGGGCGGCTTCTGCACCGCAATTCCCTCGGCCACGGTCGCCTCGACCTCCATCTCCCGATAATCTGGAAGCCCTTCCTGGAAAGCCCGGTGAATGGGAGGGCATTGCTCAGCCTGCACGCCAATCAATTTCGGAATTTCCCGCACATGACCCGCCTGTTTCAAGGCCACGAAGCCTAAATAAAGGCCTTCTAAAAACCCGCCTCCTCCAATAGGAACGACTACGCGGGAAGGCAATTTTCCTCCTAACTGTTCCCAGATTTCGAAGGCGGCGGACTGGAGTCCCATGGGAAAAAAGGGATTCCAAAGGTGGCTGGCGTAGTAAGCCTCTTTCGCGGCCTCGATCACTGCCTCGTTGGCATCCTGCCGTTTCCCGGGCACTTTCACCACTTCAGACCCATAGAGCTTCATCTGAATGAGCTTTCCCTCAGGGGTGTAAGCCGGGACATAAACCGTGCATCTGATCCCGGCAGCGGCGGCATAAGCAGAGATGGCTGCGCCGGCGTTTCCCGAGGAATCCTCCACCACCTGAGATACTTCCAAGCTTTTGGCCAGGGAAATGAGGACGCTGGCTCCCCGGTCCTTAAAGGAACCCGAGGGCTGAAGAAAGTCAAGCTTGAATAGGAGGTCGGTGTCCTCGACCTTCCTGCGGACGACCGGTGTCCTCCCTTCCCCTATCGAAACGGGTTCGACCTGCTCGGGAAGGCCGAAAGCCTCGCGATATCTCCAGATAGAAAGGTCACGACGGTCAAGTTGTTTTTTTGAAAAAAATCCGTGGGGTTCAACTTGGAGAAAACTTCCGCAGGGGCACCGGAAAAGCTTTTCGTTCAGGGAATATTTATTCCCGCAGGTAAAACAGGTATATGCCATTGAGCACCTTCCTTAGGGGAAAACAGGTCCCCTCGGTACAGCTAAGTAGGAGACCTTCGGGATAGCACCCGTCCCCCTCGCTGGCCCGTGAATCGTCCATTCTCTACCGAATGGACCCCATTGACGATGACGTGCCGGATCCCTGTGGGGTATTGCCAAGGATTTTCGTACGTGGCCTGATCCAGGACGATTTCCGGATCGAAGACCACAAGATCGGCAGCCTTTCCTGCGGCCAGTACCCCGCGATCTTCAAGGCCCAGCCGTCTGGCAGGCAAAGAGGTCATCTTGCGTACCGCCTCCTCAAGGGACATATCCTTCCTTTCCCGTACATAACGCCCTAACACCCTGGGAAAGGCTCCATAAACCCGCGGATGGGGTTTCGCCCAGGAGTCCATCGGTGCAGATCATGCCTAAGGGATGGCGCAGCCCTAGGACCATTTTCTCCTCGTCCATGCTGAAAAGGATCATACCCACCCGGCCTTCCTCTTCCAGCAGGATGTCCAAGGCTGTTTCCGCAGGGTCTTTCCCCTCTCGGCTGGCGATTGTCGCAACCGATTTTCCCACCCAGGATCGGTTCTTCTGACTTTCCACAGAGGAAATAATGATATTTTCCCACCCGGCATAATTGACATAGTTTTCCCAGGATGGCCCCTCAGGATCCGGGGGTGGGGGGTTGATGAACTGTTCACAAATTTGGGCCCGCAGAGAAGGATCCCTGAGCCGCTGGATTGTTTTCTGGGTGCCCCCGGCCAAAGCCCAGGGCGGAAGTATGGCCAGGAACATAGTGCTCCCGGCTGTATAAGGGTAGATGTCAAAGGTAATATCCAACCCTTCCTGGTAGGCCTTATCCACTGCCTCCAGAGCGAGCTCCATCTTAGGCCAGTTGCGTTTGCCCGCCGCTTTAAAGTGGGAGATGTGTAACGGGATCTCGGCTTCTTTGGCCATGGAAATTACCTCCTGGATGGACTCCAACAGGCGGTCGCCGCCGCTGCGGATATGGACCACCCAAAAGCCTCCCATCCGGCCGCAGGTGCGGAAAAGGCTGACCAGTTCGTCTCGCCGGGAAAAGATGCAGGGCATGTAGATCATCCCCAGGGAGATTCCTAAAGCGCCCTCTTCCATGGCCTGGCGAACATGATCCTCCATGGCTTTGATCTGGTTGGCGTCGGCGAATACATTTTCCAAGCCCATCACCACCATGCGGACGTTCCCCTGAGGGACCAGTAGAGCCAGATTCGGACCCGTAGGAACAGCAGCCAACCGTTCAGCGTACTGTCCGAGGCTTTCCCAGTCCCACGAGATGGGCGGGTCTCCGCTGAGTCCAGCCATATACTGGCGCCATTGAACCGCATGCTGCGGATGCATAGGGGCTGCGCCGATACCGTCTTGGCCCAGCAGTTCGGTGGTGATTCCCTGCATGAGTTTGGGGAGTAATTCCGGCTCCACTAAAATCATTAAATCCGAGTGGCTGTGGGTATCGATAAAACCAGGGGCCACCACCGCGCCAGCAGCGGAGATCTCCCGTAAGGCCTCCCCTTTTCCCACCGGCGCCACCCGCACACTCCGGTCTCCCTGCAGGGCAAGGTCGGCCGGCCTGTCCCGTCGATAACCGTTCCCCCTAAAATCGCCAAATCGAAAATAGTAATCCTCCTCCTCTCTGGTGGGTTTTTCATTCGCTGGCAGATGCTGGAAGGGATTATAATGGTTTGGGTAGGTGGAGTTCAATAAAATAAAATGTGATAGATAAAAGCTGGCCTCTCAGACGTTGTCCGATTATCTTTAATTCTCTCTTTCACCAAGTCATTGGTGGAAGCAATATTCGAGAACCGAGGATTACGACTTGAAAGTAAGCCTAACGTGACGAGTTAACCGGCGCGCCGCCGATGTAGTGCTCGCATTGCCAACCGACGCCCGCCGCCGGCGCGTCCGTGTTGAACGCTGGGTTAGGCCACAGCATATGACTCAATAGGCGAGAAACTTGGAGTCGCCCGGGATCCAAACCGCGAAGAGCGGAACAACCTGCGTACCGGGAAGCCGCTGTGGCCGGCCTACCTCTGCGCGAACGCCGAAGAGGTTGAGAAATGCGCGGTAGTCAGACCAGCCGGTACGTTTTGCGCTGAAGGAATGGACAAGTATCATGGCTGCAACTGCGCGATAGCGCTCACCCTCGATTACTGCGGACGCCGCGCGGTGAAGCAACTGATAACGAATGGCGCCGTCGATTTGTTTCGGCAGTCCAACGCTACGGAGGAGGAAGGAGAGTCTTGTCTTCTTGCCGGGAGAAGCGTCTGCGCGCCATTCTTCTATCGTTGGGCCGAACGGCTCGTTGACCTTTCCTTCGACCATGATCGAAACGGGGCCGGCCTTTGAGCGCGCAAGCACGAAAATGTCGTTCTGGGACGCGCGTTCACCGCCCAGTAGCGGGACCTTGAATTCTGGCACCGCGAGAACAGGCTCGAGACCCGCAATCAACGGATCGGTGGACTTTGCCAGCGCAGAGGAAACCTCCGGCGGAAATCCGTCTGCGGCCTCCCAACAATGCGCCAATGTTCGAGCGGAATATCCGGTGCGCCAATGCTTTGTGGGCTCGGCCAGCAGCGCCTGCCAGTCAGCTGGGCCCGATGTGAAGTGCAGGACGCGCGCCATTGTCGTTTGCTCCCTGTGGCCTAACGTGTCTTATGTTGAGTTCAACATAAAAAATGGTTATCCATGAAGCAGTAGGCGTGGCAGAGCCAGTTGTACCGCTTGACAACTGCACCTAAGATGGAAAGGAATATCTCCCGATCCTGATCGTCGCTGAATATCTTGTGCCGCGCATTCCCGCGGGAGGTGACGTGATAGACGGCTCCCGGGTATTCGATTCGTAACGGTCTCGCCATGGAACAACTCTAGCAGAGAATTACTTATATTTCAAGACCTGACCCCAAATGCGCTAGCTTTTCTCTGTCCCATTTACTCAGGAAATTCCATTTTGAGCTGCGCCGGATGCAGACGTAGCCGAACAACCCCGCGCACTGAAGAGCCTGTTCGTCTAAGCTCAACCGTTAGGGTGAAGTCTCGCTCCCCTTGGTTGTCCATCGGCATCGAGAAATCCAGAATCCCCTTGATCTCTCCGATCTTGCTTATTTCTGTCTCAAAGGTGAACAGCTTCTCAATATCCTGGTTAACTTGACGGAGATCCGGGCGGCGATACAAAGGTTTGGAAGGAAGATTCGCCACATCGGAAATGACAGGCTCGGAAGATTGCTGCGCCAGCCCGAGATTGGGGGGATGCGGAGTGGTGGATTGCTTCTGTATGGAATGCGGAGTGGCGGTTTTGATAAGCATCAAGCCCTTATCGAAGCCACCTCGGCGCTTCTCTTTCTCCTCACGCTCCGCCTCGATATCGGCAGGATTTACTCTCAGCGCTCGGCACAATACTCTTACGATCTCTTGAATGTCGGCAAGCTCGCCGATTAGCTCCTCTCCTGATTGCGCGTCCAGCGTCTCGAATGCTTCCTCGACCAGCTTCTGCCGCAAGGCAGTTACTAGAGCATCGTATATTAATCGCACAGTTTCCGCGCGCTCGCCACGCCTTTCGATGAGAGTTGGAACTTTGTCGCGGACTAGTTTGTTGTATTCAATGACGTCTTCATCGGCACCGAATAGATCGATGCATTCGACTTGGGCGCCACTGTTCTGAAGGATATAGTACGCGTGCGAGAGTATGCCGCCAGACAACTCGACCACAAATTTGTTCAATGCGGCTAATTCTGCTAACTCTTTTGCAAATTGATAATTCCTAATGAGCTCTGGATCGACCGGCTCCACAACGACTCGCTCTATGTGCCTCCCGGATTTCAGGTCCTCCTGCAGTCGTTGCCAGTCCTCGGTTTCTCTTATGCGAAAGTCACTCGCGCTTTTGCGCTTTTGTCGCGGGCTGGCCTTTGGAAGACCAGCTATCTCTGATTTGTTATGGAACCATGGCAGTACCTTGTGATCAGTCGCTTGAGGGTGGTTATCAATGAACCACATGACAGACACAGCATATTTCTCGCGTTCAGCCACTTTCCTGGTTGTGTGGGCGATTTCAAAAAGCCAACTCTCTTTACTTATACTCTTATTCCAATCATATGGAGGCGCTGTTTGGTGAGGTACCCACTTACCATCTTCGTTTGGGGCAATAAATGTCCCTTTGTAGCGCGGGCGTTCCCAAGACTCGTACTTCAATGATGCAATTGGCCAACTAAAGTCGACATCAATCGTCTGGGTATCAACTTCAAACGTGTCGTGAGAATGCCAGTACAGTCCTTCTGGAATGCCCCAAAGTGACTCAATTCGGACGATCCTATTGCCTGGCTCCGCACGCGCCCACGCGGATGCGACCGAGGGAATGAAGTGATGAGCTATCAAGCAAAGGTCCTCACCCTCCAATCCGCTCTTTTCAATTTTAGATTTGAAATCGGTGAGAAGCCAGTTTTTCGCCTCTGTGTGTGAGCGAAGCTCGTCGCTACGTGGGAGCATTTCGCTCTCCTTGCCTGGTGGGATACTCGCCCCATCAGTACGGATGATCAAGGGGCGCTTTGTAAGTTCGGCGAGATCGCTTTCCAGCCCAGGAGGAATCTGGCCGGAGAGAACACACTCCACAACATCTTTGTCATCAACCACGTAAAAGACCGGCATGTTGTAACCGAGTTCTTTATACAATTTTGCATTCCGCAGTTTACCGTAACGTTCGTAATCTTCCTGATTCGCCGGATGAAAGAACTTTAAAGAAGCAAGTTCACAGGAGTGTATCTGAGTCGGAAGGAGTGAGCGCGGATTGACACCGGTCGCCAGCCCCGCTTCATCAGCTTGGACAATGTGGACCGTTTTACCGTCCCACACCCATTCGAAAAGAGTACGTGAAGAAAGTGGGGTTGCCCACATCGCAACGCGTTTCAAGCGGAGTGTTACTTCAAATTCGGAAGTGCAGCGTAGGTCTAATTCAGTCAGGTCGGTTCCATCACGCCATCGCCGGACCGCGATAGGTTCTGTGAAGCCTCGGCCGGCTCCTTGGGGCTCGAACTCTGCAACCCAGTCTCGCTTCTCCTCTCTTAGCCGCCTTTCGTTAGACAGAAGCCCTTTTTGTTTGGGATTTACATACTCCTGAACTATCCAATGCACTTTACCGCCGAGCATCTGAGATAGCCGCGGTGTCAGATTCCGTATCGTGGTCACTACCTGATTTGGTGAGCAGGACTCCGAATTTAGCTGCCCACGGATCCGCATCGTTTCAGACGTTCCGCTTGAACGAACCATCACCCGACGACCTACACCGATGCCGATACGAGCAAGACACTCGATAACCCACCCATCGATTGTTTCATCTCGGCAGTCCCCTTCAAAGCAGGATGCGGTTATCACAAGAAACGGCGGAACCCACTCCGAAGGCAATGAGGCAAGTCCATATGCTTTCCAGCCAATGCGCTCCGCAGAGATTTCTTCGACTGAAAAATCCGCTGGACCTGCTTCGGTAATTACAGTGACAGACCGAAGTGGGGACAGCCGTTTTTTCTCGCGGCGATGGATGTCACCTTTTGGCGTGTCATGGTTTTTACTAGGAATGTCTTCATCTCTCTGCATCGCACACTCCAAATAAACACAATATGGGGTTCTTTCATTTCTGTGAGGAGTCGACTAATTTACCCGAGCGAAGCATTCAACACGGTCGGTGCGGCG
>JAURYC010000072.1 GCA_030654105.1 Deltaproteobacteria bacterium | reverse complement strand
GAGGAAGCTCTGCAGCGCCTTTCCCAGCGGGTGAAGCGTTTCTTATCCATTGAGATAAACACCGGGCAGATGGTCGAGGACGTGAAGCTCTCTGTGGCCCGCGACGCCGACGTGCTTTTTTACGGCCATCCCCCGGGATCTCCCCCCGTTCCCGAGGAGCTTTTAGAAGCCATCAAAAAAGTGTTTTGAGGATTGGCCATGAAACAAGTATTCCAACGCCCCCAAAGTCTAAAAGACGTTCCTTTCCATTTCTGCCCTGGTTGTCATCACGGAACAATCCATCGCCTGGTGGCCGATGCCATCGACTATTACAACCTGCGCGAGCGGACGATCGGCGTTGCTGGCGTCGGTTGTTCGGTATTTGTTTATGAATATTTTGACATTGATGTGGCTGAAGCCCCGCACGGTCGGGCCCCGGCTGTGGCCACTGGCCTGAAGCGCGTCCTCCGCGACCGGATTATCTTTACCTATCAGGGCGACGGAGACCTGGCTTCCATTGGCATGTCCGAGATCGTCCATACGGCCAATCGCGGAGAAAACATCACGGTCATCTTTGTCAACAACACCGTGTACGGGATGACCGGTGGGCAGATGGCCCCCACAACTCTTCTGGGGCAGCAAACCACTACATCGCCCTACGGCAGGGATTTTCTCCAGGATGGCTACCCCATCCGCATGGCCGAAATGCTGGCCACCCTCGAAGGAACTTCTTACTCTGCCCGGGTGGCTTTGAACACGCCGGCCAACTTGATGAAAGCTAAAAAAGCCGTCCGCCGGGCCTTCGAAATGCAGATGAACGACATGGGGTTCTCTTTCGTTGAGCTCCTTTCTTCGTGTCCAACGAACTGGGGGATGAGTTCCCTTAAGGCCAATGAACGAGTGGAAAAGGAACTCATTCCCTATTTTCCCTTAGGTATTTTCAAGGAACGGAAAGGAACAGATCACCTGTAAATTTCGGAATGCAGAATGGCGAATGCGGAATGAATGCTAAAGCAGGGAATGGGAAATAAAAATCCGCAATCCGCATTTCGCAATCCGCATTCGAATGGAGTTTTGAATGTACCACGAAATTATCATGGGCGGGGTTGGTGGCCAGGGGATTATGGTGATTGGCAACCTTCTGGCCCAAGCTGCTTTTAAGGAAAATTTAAACGTAACTTACATCCCCATTTACGGAGTGGAAAAACGGGGGGGGCAGGCGGACTGCACGGTGGTCATTGCCACCGAAGAAATCGGCTCCCCCGTCGTCGGTGCGCCACAATATTGTATCATCATGAATAAATCCGCCCTAAACAAATATGTTGCCAGAATCAAACCCGGAGGTTTTCTCCTGCTGAATCGTTCCCTCGTAGACCCCCAGGAGGTGCCTCGAAATGACTTGGACTTCCTGGCGGTGCCGGCTATGGAGATTGCCCAAAACCTGGGGAATGACCGATTGGCCAACATGGTCATCATCGGCGCCTTCGTGGAAAAGACAAAAGTAGTCAGTATAGATTCCTTGATCGCTGCTCTCCCGGAGATCTTTGAGGAACGACACCATCATCTGCTGCCGGCCAATGCCGAGGCCATTCGCCAAGGGATGGAGTTCGCCAAATCCAATGGTTGTAAATGACTAAACCCCATGGGTATTGGTTATGAACCTCCGTGACCAAATTTTAAAGTGCGCCAAGCCTTACCTGGCCCCGAATAAACAAACCCTTTCCACTATCTCTTTAAAAGAGCGGGACGCCATTGCCACTTCTTGTGGCCTGCCAAAACGGGAAGTGGAGATCGCAGCTTTAGACCTCGAAGTATGGCCGCAGCGTTACCTCCGGAATGCCGGTTCCCTAGGCCTCGCCGGCCAGAAGAAGCTCCTCCAATCTCGGGCCCTCCTCATTGGTGTTGGCGGGTTGGGCGGGACTATCGCCCAGCTTCTAGCCCGGATGGGCCTGGGTACTCTTATCCTTGCGGATGGTGATTTTTTCAGTGAAGACAACCTGAACCGCCAGGCTTTCTCCTTAGAACAGAATATTGGCCAGGGCAAGGTCCAGGTGGCTTGTTCTGAAATCCTGAAAATCAACGCCGCCACGGAAGTCGAAATCTTTGCCGGATTTGTCAAGGAAAATGAACTTGCCAGCCTTATTAGGGGCGTTAATGTGGCCATGGATGCCCTGGATAATATGCCTACTCGATTCTTGTTGGAAAAAGTATGTAAAGAAGGTAAAGTCCCTCTGGTCCACGGAGCCGTTGCCGGTTTCAGTGGCCAGGTGACAACCATATATCCCGAAGATGTCGGTTTTAAAGCTTTCTATGGAGAATCCCAAACAACCCCAGAGAAAGGGATCGAGGTGGAGCTGGGAAATTTGGCTGGGATCGTTTCCACCGTCGCCTCTCTCCAAGTGCAGGAAGTGATTAAAATCATCACCGGCCTCGGCCGGCCCCTCCGCAACCGCCTGCTTTTCCTTGATTCTCTGAATGGCTCGGCTGAAATTATTTCCCTGAAGTAGTCCAACTGCCCAGGAGCTTCGCCAACCATCATCATGGGGAATTAGGAAAATTACTCTCAATATTTTTGACAATTGGGAGAAATAATGTTCTCCAGGCCCTGGTCAATTAAAATGGGGCGGGGTATAATTAAAAAAATATTGGGAAAAAGGAGGTCCAAGAATGGAACTAAAGGGAAAACGCATCGCCATCCTTATCGAGGACATGTACAACGAGTTTGAGTTCTGGTATCCCTACTACCGGATGAAAGAAGCTGGTGCCAGTGTAACGGTCATTGGTACGGGAGCCAAAGAATACCACAGCAAAATCGGCGTGCCTGCTCCTGGAGGAACGCCTGCTGAATCCGTAAGCGCTGCCGACTTTGAGGCCGTGATCGTTCCCGGTGGATATGCTCCGGACCGTATGCGCCGGAGCGCCGCCATGCTTAAACTCGTGCGGGATTGCTTTCATCAGGGGAAAGTTGTGGCGGCGATTTGTCATGCCGGGTGGGTGCTCGTTTCAGCCGGGGTCTTAAAAGGCAAAACGGCAACCTGCTTTTCGTCCATCAAAGACGACGTAGTCAACGCCGGCGCCAAATATGTGGACCAGGAAGTGGTGCGGGACGGCAACCTGATCACCTCGCGTACTCCGGATGATCTCCCCGCCTTCTGCCGCGAGATCATCGCAGCGCTGAAGTAGAATTCAGAAAAAAGCATTCAGGAGCCGGAATGATGATATAACTTTTTCTGAATTCTGGCTCCGCTGGTTGGAGTCACTCAGGCTTTTCGATATCTTGCCCCTCCCGGTTTAACCAGCTTTTTATATAAATTTTGTTGTCGCTCCATAGCCTGTCGGTAGCGCAGATGCCGATGGGGATCTGGCTGATGAAGGGCACTTATAAAATCTGGAATTT
>JAURYC010000071.1 GCA_030654105.1 Deltaproteobacteria bacterium | reverse complement strand
GGCCTTGACGATGATCGTCTTGATTTTCAGCTCTTTGAGGTGAAGAGTAATGAGCGTACTGGCGGCCAGGTCCTCTCCAAAGGAAATGATCACTATATCATCTTCCTGAATGCCGATGGTTTCCAGCAATGCTTTATCCGTCCCTCCCTGCAAACATCATCAAAACAATGGCCAATTTCTGGGCATCATTCAATTTGGGAGTAATCCCCATCGATAACCCTACGGTCCCAAAGGCCGAAACGGTTTCAAAAAGATATTCCACGAAAAAATGCCGGCTCTCAAGCGGCGGAAAGGTTCCCCCCGTCATTAATAACAGGACCGAAGTAATCAAAAAAACAGAGAAGGCTGAGGCAAAAATGATCAAGATGGTCCGGGTAAGGAGGTCCTTAGGAATGGTCCTCTTAAAAATGTTCACCTCCTCATTCCCTTTTAAGCGGTTCCACATCATCAGGAAAAGAAGGGAAGCGCTGGTCGTTTTAACCCCTCCACCGGTGGAGCCAGGGGAGGCTCCGATAAACATAAGGATAATTGTGAAGAGGATTGTTTCGTTGGCCAGAAGACCGATATCGACGGTATTGAAACCAGCAGTTCGCGGGACGACCGATTGGAAGAACGAAGCCAGGACTTGATTTTTAAGCGGTAAATCCTTAATGATAAAGAAAGGTCGTTCCCGATGTCGAGCACGGTCAGTCCTGTTACACATACTGCCGAGGTGGAGGTAAAGAGAGCATTTACAAAAGTGAGGGGGTGCTTGGTGGCTGAAAATGGAAACCAGAGCAGGAGGGTTCCTAATAAAATTACCCCGGCAAAACCAAGGATGAAGATCCTTTCTGGGGAGAGGGATTGGGAAAGTAGGGATTTGAATTTGACCTGCTTCTTCATCAGAATCAGCCTTTAAGAAGAGAAGTATAGATGAAAATATTCATTAGTTCTATTAAAAAAGAAAAGACTTTTAAAATTTTTCCAAGAATGTTATAAAATAAATTCCCTGGAGGTAAGCTGGATGACCATGAATTCCACCCCTCAGGTTTTTTTGTTTTTAAGCCAGATCCTGGGGAAAAAAATCGTTGATCCCGCGGGCCGGCCTTGGGGAAAAGTTTGCGACCTGGTGGTCACGATTGCAGAGTTGTACCCTCCGGTTACGGGAGTTTTCTTCACTCCGGTCGGGGAAAAAACTTCTTTCCGTTTCTCCTGGACAAGGATTCTCGAATTGGGGGAGGAGTTACGGGTAGAGCCTTTGAACGTAGAAGAACGAGCCGGAGCAAACGTGAATGAAGGAGAATTACTACTCAAAGATTCGCTGTTAGACAAACAAATTGTCGATACCCATGGGGCTAAGGTCTGGCGGGTGAATGACCTCCATCTTCTAAAAGTCAACCACAACCTGCGCCTGGTCCATGTGGACGTTGGCCTCCGGGGTCTGATGAGAAGGGTAGGCTGGGAAAAAGCCATGGACAAGTTTTTCCAATGGTTCTTTGACTATCATCTAACCGACTCTTTTATTCCCTGGAGATTCGTCCAGCCCCTTTCTTCTCCCGCCTTGTTGCGCCTAAAAGTCGCTCAACACCGCCTGGCCCAGCTGCACCCAGCGGATCTGGCAGATATTATGGAGGCATTAGACATTCACAAACGAACGGAAGTTTTTCAATCCTTAGATGTAGAGACCGCCGCTGGGGCTTTGGAGGAAACGGACCCAAAAATTCAGGTCCGCTTGATTGAAACCCTGAACCCGGCTCATGCTTCCGACATCATCGAGGAAATGTCCCCCAGCGAGGCGGCCGACCTTCTGGGAGACCTCCCCAAAGATAAAGCGGAAGGCATCCTCAAGGAAATGGAAAAAGAGATGGCTGAGGACGTCAAGGAGCTCCTGGTCCATCCCGAAGAAAAGGCCGGGGGATTGATGACCACTTCTTTCCCCGCCCTGCCTCCGTCGTCAACGGTCCAAGAAGCCCTGGAATGGCTTCGCCAGGAGGTAGAGAATCTGGATTTGATTTATTATATTTATGTCAGCGATGTTGAAGGCCACCTCTCCGGAGTGGTCAGCCTACGGGATCTTTTGGCGGCCAACCCGCAGGCCCGCCTTGCGGACTTGATGAATTCCCGGGTGGTCACCGTAACCATCGAGGAAGAAAAAGAAGAGATTGCCCAACTTTTTGCCAAGTACGGTTTCAAGGCCATCCCGGTGATGGACGAAGATAACCGGATCAAAGGGGTAATCAACTTCAAGAGTCTCCTCGATGTGGTCGCGCCTCAATTGGGGAAATGACGCCATGGAAGAAGGAGATAACCAACCTTGCCCCCACCCCCCCCCCAGACATCCATGCCGGCTGCTGCCGAAAAAGTCTCCCGCAAAGGGTTCTGGAGAACCCTGGGGATTTTCTTTGCCCTCATCGGCCCGGGGATTATCACTTCCAACGTGGACAATGATGCGGGCGGTATTACCACCTATTCCCTGGCTGGTTCCGAATTCGGCCTAACCCTCCTCTGGACTCTTATTCCCATCACCTTGGCTTTAATCGTAATTCAGGAAATGTGTGCCCGCATGGGAGTGGTCTCCGGCAAAGGTCTCTCCGATCTTATTCGCGAACGTTTTGGCGCCAAAGCCACTTTCTATTTGATGATTGCCCTTTTCCTCACCAACCTCGGCAACACGATATCGGAGTTTGCTGGCGTGGCGGCGAGTTTAGAGATCTTCGGCGTGAATAAATATATCTCCGTTCCCGTGAGTGCCTTCTTAGTCTGGTGGCTGGTGGTCAAGGGAAACTATAAATCCGTCGAGAAAGTCTTTCTGGTTGCTTGCTTTTTTTATCTCTCCTACATCATCTCCGGATTCCTGGCGAAACCGGACTGGGCCCAGATCAGCGATCAATTATTCACTCCCACCGTGCGTTTCGAGCCGGATTTCCTGACCATGGCCGTCGCCTTGGTAGGAACCACCATTGCTCCCTGGATGCAATTTTATTTGCAATCCTCGGTTGTGGACAAAGGATTAAAAGCCGAAGACTACCAATATGCCCGCATGGACGTGATCTTTGGCTCCGTGATCGTAAACATCGTAGCCTTCTTTATCATCCTGCTCTGTGCCGTCACGATTTTTCAAGCCGGGATCAAGATCGAGACCGCTCAGGATGCGGCCTTAGCGCTGGCGCCGTTAGCAGGAAAGTATTGCACCTGGTTGTTTGCTTTTGGACTGCTCAATGCCTCCTTGTTCGCCGCCTCCATTCTGCCGCTCTCTACGGCCTACACCATCTGCGAGGCTTTCGGCTGGGAATCCAGCCTCAACCGCAAATTCGAAGAAGCCCCCCAATTTTATGGCTTATATTCTTTGATGATTTTTCTGGGAATGGGGGTCGTTTTATTGCCGGATCTCCCCTTGATCTCCATCATGTTTTACTCCCAGGTGATCAACGGGGCGCTGCTTCCTTTTATTCTTATTTTCATACTGATCTTGGTCAACGACCGGAAGATCATGGGGAATTACGCCAACGGATGGATTCTCAATCTCATTTCCTATCTGACTATCGTCACCCTCATTTTCCTTTCCGGCGCGATGGTTTTTACTTCTCTGCGCTAACCCGTTTTTTTAAACTTGAAAATGATCCATTATCAGAGGTATATTTTTTATTAATATTGTTCACTTTCGTGAACATCGGAGAAGTGGTGAACGAAAATAAGATATTCAAAAGCGTTTTTTTAAAGAAAAGGAAGCGGTATTTTCTTCTTTTTTTTTCCAGCCTGCTCGGAATCACCCTGATCTTTCTTTATTTTTTACCTTCCCCTCGTGAAAAACCTCAACCGGTCAAAACTCCGGAACCTCCTCCCCTTCCCCCGGATCGGATTCTATCCGGCAAGATCGCCAGTGGCAATACTCTTTCCTCAGTGCTTCGCTCCCAGAACCTTCCCTCTGAGTTGGTGGAAGCCATTTGTAAAAACTTGAAGCCTAGGGTCAACCTGCGCAAAGTGAAACCGGGAGACTCCTTCGAAGTGCGATTAACTCCTGGAGGAGAACTGCGCAGTTTTTCCTACCAAACCAGTCCCATCGACATTTATCAGATAACGGTTCAACCTTCCGGGGAATGGCATGGTCAAAAGAAAGAAGTTCCAGTTGAAAAATATTGGGCCCGGATTTCGGGAGAGATCTCCTCCAGCCTCTTCGAAACCATGGAGGGGCTCAATGAGCAGGACCAACTGGTGCTTGACTTTGCCGGGATTTTTGCCTGGGAGATTGATTTCCATTCCGACCCCCAGCCCGGAGATCGGTTTCAAATCGTGGTAGAGAAATATTACACCGGGGAGACGTTTGTCAAATACGGCCGGACTCTCTACGCCTCCTTCCAGAGCGGAACCAAAGTCCAACAAGCGATTTATTTCCGGGGTTCTGGTAAATACGGGAGTTATTACACGGCCAAAGGAGAATCCCTGCAGAAAGCCTTTTTACGGTCCCCCCTGCAGTTTACCCGGATTAGTTCCGGTTATTCGAAATCACGGCGGCATCCTATTCTGGGGGGATTCCGCCCTCATTATGGAGTTGATTATGCCGCCCGGGAAGGTAGCCCAGTTTGGGCCATCGCGGAAGGGACCGTCACTCTCTGCGGATGGAACGGGGGATACGGGGAACAGGTTATCATCAAACACACCAAGGGTTATCAATCCATGTACGGACACCTCAGCCGGTTTGCCCCCGGGATCCGCAAGGGGAAAGTGGTCCGCCAGAAACAGTTAATCGGCTATGTCGGCTCTACCGGCCTTTCCACGGGCTCGCATTTGGATTTTCGCCTCTTGCGGAACAATGTTTTCCGTAATCCTTTGCGAGAAATTTCTCCTCGGGCTGCTTCTTTGAGGAAAGATCAATTGGCGGAATTCGACCAGGTTAAAGACCCACTGCTTCTCTGGATGAACGATCCTTCCCACAAAAAATATCGCCAAGTGACCTCGTTGACCTCCAAAGACTTAGAGAAGACAGGTAATAGGTAATAGGCGATGGGCGATGGGAAAGACTATGATCAAAAACAAGAAAGGGGAAGAAGGCCAAAAAACATGAGGGCGGTGATCCAAAGAGTAATTCGGGCGCAAGTCCGAGTCGAAGGAAAAAT
>JAURYC010000070.1 GCA_030654105.1 Deltaproteobacteria bacterium | reverse complement strand
CCTGGGGGTCCTTCCCGGAGGAGGGGCGGTTATTTCTTCTTTTGTTTCCTATGCGGTAGAAAAGAAGGTTTCCAAACACCCGGAGAAATTCGGCAGCGGAATGATCGAGGGTGTGGCCGGCCCGGAGTCGGCAAACAACGCGGCTACGGGAGGGGCCTTCATTCCCCTGCTCACTCTCGGCATCCCGGCGAACGCCGTCATGGCCATCCTCTTAGGAGCGATGATGATCCATGGGATGCAGCCCGGCCCCATGCTGGTCAAGGAGCATCCAGACCTTTTCTGGGGGGCGGTGACAAGTATGTACTTAGGAAACGTCATGCTCTTAGTCCTCAACCTTCCTCTGATCGGGCTCTGGATAAAAATTCTCAAAGTTCCCTACCCCATCCTCTTCCCCTTAATCCTCCTTTTTTGCCTGATCGGAGCCTACAGCCTGAACAACAGCATCACCGAAGTCTTGATCATGGTCATTTTTGGGCTCATCGGTTACCTGTTCAAAAAATTCGAATATGAAGGGGCTCCTTTGGTTTTAGCCCTCGTCTTGGGGCCCATGATGGAGACGGCCCTTCGTCGTTCTTTGCTCCTCTCGGCGGGAGACCCCATGATCTTCTTCACCCGCCCCATCTCAGCGGTCTTGATGCTGATCTCCTTTTTTCTTTTGGTCTTTCCCCTCCTTCCTCGGCTGGGGAAGAAGCGAGCTGGACTGCCCCAGCGAGAAGGCGAAGATTGAAGGAAAAAATTTTCTATAGAACCCCCCGTTTCGCGGGATGGCCAGCTGAAGATTGACTATCAAGGGGATTGTTCGATGAACCTCACCCAATTCATCAAAGAGCGGGCTAAAGAATTTTACAATAAAATTTTTCTGCGGGAAGGGCCCATTGCCCTCACTTATGGGGAATTTGACCTAATCACCGACCGCATGGCTGCTGCCCTTCAGTCTCTGGGAATGAAAAAAGGGGATCATACAGCCGTGCTCTTGCCCAACAGTATGGATACGTTGCTCTGTTATTTTTCCATTATCAAGGTTGGAGGAACGGTCATTCCTATCAACCCGCTCTATACCCCCCGAGAAATTGCCTTCCTTCTGAACAACTCGGAAGCCAAGGTCTTACTGTCCACAGTTCAATTCCAAAAAACAATTGAAGGGATTCGACCCCAGGTCCCAATCCTAGAAAAGGCTATTTTCCGCCAAGGAGCGGATTCGTCAATCTTCAAGACCGTGGAGGGTTTGGTTCCTGCGGCCAGGTCTCTCCAACCCGTGGACCTCAATTGCGAAGACACCGCCATTATCTTTTACACCTCCGGAACTCTGGGACAACCTAAGGGTGTTATACTTACCCATGGGAATTTCACCTTCTCCGGCCCGAACATCGCCAGGGCTTATGGTCTTAAGGAAGAAGACATCACTATGGCGGTTCTCCCCCTCGTCCACGTTTTTGCTGTGGCGAGTCCTGTATTCGGGAGTCTGAGTTCTGGCGGGACCGTGGTCATCCTGGAGCGCTTCCAGGCCGAAGCCGCTCTCCAGGCCTTCGCCAATTACGGCATAACCTGGTTTCCGGGAGTACCTACGATGTTCAATTACATCTATCACGCCTGGGAGAAAGGAATCTACAAAACCTCTTCCATCCGGATGGGTCTCTCCGGTGGGTCTTCCCTCTCGGTCGAACTGCTAAAAAACTGGGAGAGGCGCTTTCATGCTGAAATCTTGGAAGTTTACGGCCTTACCGAGTCCACCGGCCTCGTTACGGCCAACCCCGTGCATGGGGTGAGAAAAGCCGGCTCCATCGGCCTTTCCGTCCCCAATGTCCAGACCCGCTTGATTGACAAGGATGGGAAGGAAGTCGTCCCCGGAGAGGTTGGCGAATTGCTCTTCAAAGGTGCCAATGCCGCCAAAGGGTACTGGAAACTTCCGGAGCTAACCCGGGAATCTATCCGGGAAGGATGGGTCTATACAGGGGATTTAGCGCAACAGGATGAAGATGGATATTTTTACATCGTCGGTCGGAAAAAGGATTTGATTATCACCGGCGGTTATAATGTCTATCCCCGGGAGATCGAGGAAGTACTCTACACCCACCCGGCGGTGTACGAAGCGGCAGTTGTCGGCATTCCGGATGAAGTGAAGGGGGAAATCCCCAAGGCCTTCATCACTCTTAAGCCCGGGCAGCAAACCTCCGAGGGGGAAATTATCGATTTCTGTAGGGCCAATCTGGCTCCCTACAAGGTTCCCCGCCAGGTGGAGATTTGTTCCGAGCTTCCTAAATCCTCCACTGGAAAAATTTTAACTCAAGAACTAAAAAATAAAGGTTAAAGATTGCTTTCCACCCGCACCAAAATGGCCGTGGTGGCGCTCCTCTATTTTTCCGAGGGCCTTCCTTTCGGCCTGATCAACAATGCTCTCTCGGTATATTTTCGGGTAAAAAAAATCTCCCTGGAGGAAATCGGGCTGCTCAGTCTCTTAGGTTTGGCCTGGTCTTTAAAGCTTCTCTGGGCTCCTCTGGTGGATCGTTTTGGCCAACGCTATTTCTGGATTTTCCCGAGTCAACTTTCCATTGCTCTTTTCAGTGCGATTTTGGCCATTCTCGACCCGGTCTCCGATAAGGCCTTGTTCTGGCTGATGCTCTCTGGAATTTGCTTGGCTTCGGCCACCCAGGATATTGCTGCCGATGCCTACACGATAGACATCCTGGACGAAAAAGAGTTAGGCCCGGCGAACGGGGTCCGTTCCGCATCTTACCGGGTAGCTCTGATCGCCGCCGGTGGCCTCCTGGTGATGCTGAGCGATTCCTTTGGATGGTCCTTCACCTTTATCGCCGCGGCAATGATTATGGCTATTCTGGCTATGGTCGTCTTCAGTTTCCCAGCCTTCCGCAGGAAAAGACCAGCCGTTTCCCACCGGCCATCTCTCTGGCAGCAATGGGTGGGACCCATCCGCATCCTTTTCCAACGGCAGAACTTCTTGGCGGCCGTTATTTTCATCCTTTCTTTTAAAGTAGGTGAAGCCATGTTAGTGGCTATGTCCAACCCCTTCTGGATCGACCGGGGGTTTACTCCCGGACAGATCGGCTTTGTCGTAGGCACCCTGGGAATCCTGGCCAGTATTGTCGGGGCCATTACGGGGGGATCTTTGACGGCCCGCTGGGGAATTGTAAAGTCACTCTGGATTTTAGGCACGATTCAAGCGAGCGCCAGCCTGGGCTATACGCTGGCTTCTCTTCCCTTCGCCCCAGCATTCTCTATTTACTTTGCGGCCCTGCTGGAAAGCTTGGCCATCGGCCTGGCCACTTCCGCTTTCTTAAGCTTCCTGATGAAACTCTGCGACAAGAGATTTAGTGCTACCCACTATGCTTTTCTCAGCACCCTTTTCGGCCTCGGCCGTTCTCTGGCAGGAGTCGCCAGCGGCTATTCCGCCTCTTTTCTGGGTTATCCGGTCTTTTTCCTTGCTACCTTCCTGCTCGGCCTGGCGCCCCTGCTGCTGATCCCGTTCTTGAAACCTACTCTGGCCTGGGTGTCCAAGGAGGAAATATGACTTCCAAGGAATTGAAGGAAAAGATCGCTCAGATGATCATGGTGGGGTTCCCAGAGGCCGAGCTGGCAGAAGAATGCCCCATTGTCCATGCTATAAAAAATTATTCTCTCGGCGGCGTGATTCTTTACAACATCGACCTAAAAGGTTACCTCAATGAGCAGAAGAAGAAGGCCGATCTGACCCGGAATGAGGCGGCCCGGATCTGCCCGAAAAATATCATCTCTCCCGATCAGCTCAAAGCCCTTACGTCCGGGTTGCAAAAATATTCCCGCGTTCCCCTTCTCATATCGGTCGACCAGGAAGGGGGGATCGTGAGCCGGCTTGGACCCGCTGCTGGATTTCCAGAGACCCCGAGTCCCCGATCCCTCGGAGAGAAGGATGATCCTGCAGTGACTACCCTGGCCGCAGAAGCAATGGCTAAGGATCTCCAGCGCAGTGGGATCCACCTCAACCTGGCCCCGGTTGTGGACCTGGACCTCAACCCCGAAGGCCTGATTTCCCGCAACGGCCGTTCCTTCGGATCTGACCCGAAGCTGGTTTATCGGCATGCCAAAGCCTTCATTCTCGCCCACCGGCAACAGAGTATCCTTACCTGCCTGAAACATTTTCCAGGAAAAGGAAGCGCGGGTAAGGACACTCATTTCGAGGTAGCCGATGTAACGTCCCTTTACCAGCCCCAGGAAATCCACCCCTTCTCCTGGTTAATCGAGGAGGGATTAGCCGACACGGTAATGACTTCGCATATTCACCACTGCGGATGGGATAAAAAATTCCCCATAACCCTATCGCCGAAAATTTTACGAATCCTTCTGAGGGAAAAGATAGGCTACCAGGGCGTAGTCATTTCCGACGACCTGCAAATGGGCGCGATTGTCAAGCGGTTCAGCCTGGAAGAGGCGTGTCTCCTGGCTGTCGAGGCGGGTGTGGACATCCTTTTGGCTTCCAATAACAGCCCGGAAGGGAATGACCCGGATCTTTTCCTGCGCATGTTCGAAGCCCTGATCAAAGGGGTCGAGAAGAGACGCATCTCCAAATCTATGATCGAAACTTCCCACGCCCGGATCATGGAATTGAAGAAACGAATTTCTTAAAGGCTTTAGCCTTGACGGTGCTACAATAGCTATTATAATAGCTTATATATTTTCACGAGAAGAAAATTAGAGAAGCCATGAAACTTTTTAAGAGATTGTTTTCCACCTTCAATCGAGAAAAAATAAGATATATGGTTGCGGGGGGGATTGCCGTAAATCTTTATGGAATTGAAAGGTCGACAGCCGATCTCGACATGATTTTGAAACTCGACAAAGAAAACCTGCGAAGGTTTGTTGGAACTGCGAAAGACCTGGGCTTAAAACCCAAAATGCCGGTAAAGCTTGACGATTTTGTCGACGCCGAAAAAAGAAAAGAATGGATAAATGAGAAAGGCATGGTGGTTTTCAGCCTTTATGATGCCCAAAATCCATTTTTTCTCCTGGATATTTTTGTTGAAATCCCCTTTGACTTCGATAAGGTTTACAGGGAACGTAAAATAATAAATTTTGAGGATACGGAGATCTCCGTTGTTCCGATAAAAGAATTGATCCGGATGAAAGAGAAATCCAATCGTCCGCAAGATCAAGCGGATATCTTCTATCTTAAAAAAATCATAGGTGAGTGGAGAGATGAAAAATAGAAAAGAGGTGCCAAGCCAAAAGAGACCTCTTTTATATTATAAGACCAAAGAGGATATTGAGGTCTACCGTAAAAAACCGGTGATTCTGAAGCTTCAATGGCTTGAGGCCCAGATGGAATTCTTTCATAAGGCCATGCCGGCGAAAGCAAAAAAGATTAGAGAGAAGTTGCGACAAGGAGAGATTTAAAGTAGGAAAATTCTGGAACGGGCCATGAGAAGGAGCATTTCTCGGCCCTTTTTTACGGTGGTTCATGTGCCCCATAAGGTGAATTTGGCGAGATCTGACCCGAGGGGAGGACAACAAAAGCGGATTTTGCCACGCCCATTACAAAGCGGAATCAATAAATGAGTATGGCATCCCCCGAATTTTGCAAAATAAAATTTCCTCCAAAATGAATTGATTTAGGCTGTCCTTATTATTATGTGTGGAAGCCAGAATTTTATTAAGCAGACAGGGTTTTGACTAATCGCTTTCACCTACAAATCAATGCGGGGGACCATGGAGAAGAGGTGAATATTATCGATTGAAAGCGTTAACGCCAAGCGTCAGCGGTTGCCGACCGAAGGGAGAGCACCGAAAAGCGCAGCTTTTCGGCAATCCGCTGCAGGCTCTGGTTAAGTGCTCCCTTTTATCTGATGGGCTTCTTGTCTAAGTTTATCTTGCCGACAATGGCCTTAAGGAGCTGATCTCTACCATACAGTTTCCTAAGCACCTCCTCCATAACCTGATATGCCACAGCCAGGTCACATTCTTTCAGATCAGAAGTATGACTTCCAGCATTCCCAATCCACTTGACAGCCATAAGCATGTCGGCGACTTCCGGATTTACTTTCTTGAACGCTTCAAGCTTGTTGTGAAGCTTTCCATTCAGGCCAGGACTAAGTTCTTCTATCAGATCTTCTATAGCGACTCTGACTTTATTCCCAGCGGAAGAGAAGTCCTGCCATGCCAAGGCGAAGGAT
>JAURYC010000069.1 GCA_030654105.1 Deltaproteobacteria bacterium | reverse complement strand
AATTTAAAATCAAGAAACAAAAACTGAAATTAATTTTGCAATTAAATTTTTTTGGGGCAGTTTGGTTTTTGGCTTTCATTTCTTCTCGGTAATCTCTGTGCCCTCTGTGGCGAAAAATAAAAAAAAGCCGTGGGCACTGTTGAAGCTGCCCACGGCTTTTAAAAATCTATATATGTCATTCCGGCCGGCTTAAGGGCAGACTTCACCTCCTTGGTTGTTCCACCACCACCAGCCCCAGATTGCCCATTGATTTTTGCCCATGAAACCTTCCTTTTGCTTAAATTAATTTCTTTTACTATGAATCCGATATCCTTGTCAAGAGATTTTTTAGGGGTCTGAGAAAACGAGGAAAGAGAGTTCATCCCATCTCTCGGCGCACTCTCAAGACATGTTGATCCTTATTCGTCGCCACGGCCAGTGCCAAGTCCCGCGTTCCGCGGGATTACCCAAAAAACATATTCGCGCTCAAAGCCACCTTAATTAAAAAAAGATTTTTACAATGCTTATGGCAATGAGAATACCGACGATGTCGGCAAGGACGCACACCGGAACTAAGTACCGGGTTTTTTTGATGCCCACGGCTCCCAGATAGACGGCCAAAATATAAAAGGTCGTCTCGGCACTCCCCATGATGACCGCCGCCATCCGGCTGGCCAGAGAGTCCGGCCCGGTCGTTTTTATGATGTCGGTAAACACGCCAATCGATGCGCTTCCGGATAATGGCTTGATGATGGCGATGGAAATCACTTCGAGCGGGATGTTGAGGGCCAGCAGGATGCCGTGGAACAAATCTTTGGTAAAAGCAAATGCCCCGGAGGCCTGAAAGGATTTAACCGCGACAAAGATCGCCAGGAGATAGGGGAAAATTTTTATCACCACGGTTATCCCGTCTTTGGCGCCCGCTACGAAAGAATCGTACACCCTTACCTTTTTGACCAACCCGTATCCAACGACCAACAGGATGAAAAGGGGAATGATGAGCTGGGAGATGAGCTGAATCGTCTTCATTTAAGCAATTTCCTGCATACCCAGAGGGTTCCCACGGCAAAAACAGCCGAGAGAATCGTTGCCAGAAGGGTCGGCAAAACGACCGCCGCCGGATTGGAGGATCCGAAATCGGATAGAATACCGATTACGGTAAACGGGATCAGTTGGATGCTGGCGGTATTAATGATAATGAACAGCATCATCTCAAAGGTTATCGTTTCCGAATCTTTATTTAAGGACTGCAGATCCTGCATCACTTTAATCCCGAGCGGGGTTGCGGCATTTCCCAGCCCGAAAAGATTGGCCAGGAAATTAAGCGTTATGGAAGTAATGGCCGGATGATCCGGCGGGATATTTTTAAACAGCCGGGAAACGAAAATTCTGAACAGGCTGGAAAGCCGGTGAACCAGTCCCGAATCTTCAATGATTTTCGTTATCCCGAGCCAGAGGGCAACGATGCCGAGTAGGAATAAAGACACCTCCACTGCCGATTTCGTAGCCTCAAACAAGGATTTCGTAAATTCGTCAAGGCGGTTGTTGACAACGGAGAAGAGGATGCTGATACCAATTAACAAGAACCAGATCGTATTCATCTGAGGGTAAGCGATTTTTTAAAAGTGTTGAATTCCACCCTGGCACCGACCGGCAGGGTAATCTTGTTCTTGCCATGCCCGATATAAGGGCAATACACCACAGGGAAAGCGATTTTCAACTGTTCCCGTAAAATTTTATAGATATCCTTATTCGGGATGACTCGGAAGTCGCCCAGGATAAGCCCTTTTATTTGGTTTAACTTTCCGGCCATGATCCATTGCGTAAGATAGCGGTCGACTTCATGCCTCTTTTCGTCTACATCCTCAAGAAATAAAATGGTATCGTCCGTATTGATTTCCCAGGCCGTTCCGATGAGGGCGGTCAGGGTTATGAGGTTGCCACCTTTCAGAGTCCCTCGGGCGATTCCCTGCTTATACACCTTCACCGGTGCGCCGGCCAAAAGATTTTTTTCGGGGAAATCATGGATGGCGTTTAGAAACGATCTGACGGTGAAGCGGGTTGGATTGGAAAAATTTAGCACCATGGGGGAATGGAGGGTAACCAAGCCGGTTCGCTCATATATCGCATTGAGCATTGTACTCAGGTCACTAAACCCGGCGAAGATTTTTGGATTTTTTTTAATCAGATTAAAATCCAGATAGGGAAGGAGTTTCATAGAGCTGTATCCCCCCCGCTGCGCGAGGATGATCTCAACCCTCCGGTTTAAAAAGGCAGCGTGGATCTGTTTAACCTTGCGCCTGGTGGAAGGCATTTGGGTAACCACTCTCCGGTTGATAACCTTAAATCCCAATTGCTCAAGATTTTTTACACCGTCAAGGAAATCTTTCTTCTTCTTAATCAGCCAGCTTGGCGTTATGATATATACAGCTTTCAAAAAATCCCTCCTCATCGAGGAGCGATGCCCGTATTGAAGCCTTTGATCCATCCGCAAGTCGTTCCCGGGGGCAGATCCTATGGTGGGCCGCCTGGCCTATCGATAAGGCCTTGCCGCAACCTGTTGGAAAAATAGCAGAAGTCCCCTTTGTCGTCAATTTATAATTTTGGATCATCTCCAAATTAGTTGAGGGCACAGAGCTGGCATAATTAAAATGCCCAGTGATTTCAGGGTCCCGGAAAGAAAGTCATCTTGCTTGCAATCATGAGGCACATATCTCTCCCTAACTATGGCGGGGGGTTCTGCTATTTCTCCGAAGCTTTGTTTCCACTCCCCCGCTGCGCTTTGCGGAAGGCAAGCGGAGGGTTTATGAAAAGTGGATACCCCGCCGATGCTTGCGGCGTCCGCCTGAGGCGGACCTTTCCTTCCGGGACCTTGGCAGGCTTTCATTAAAAATGCGATCAACTAATTTGGAGATGATCCATATTTTTTAGTGGACACTTTATTCGCCAAGGTGTACACTTCATTTGAGGTTCTGTTTGTTCAAGGGAGGAAGGGGGCTATGGAGATAAATGTGAAAGAGGCCCGAAGCAAATTCAGCTCGATCCTCGATCAAGTGCAACAAGGAGACGAAGTAATCATCCGTCGCTGGGGAAAGGAAATTGCCCGTCTCGTGCCGCCCAGAGGTGGGGGAAAAAGTTTGCCGGACTTAAAAAAATTTAGAGCCGCGCTTCGAGTTAAGGGCGAGTCTTTGAGTATGGTTGTAAAACGGGGAAGGACCGAGGAACGTTATTGATGTTTTACATCGATACCAGTGTGATCGTGGCTTATTATTATCCGGAACCGTTGAGTGAAAAGGCCGAAGCCTTTCTTATGACCCATATGCGTCCGACCATCAGCTCCTTACCCGAGGTAGAAATGTTTTCGGCGCTTTCCAGGAAGGTTCGGGAGGGCGGACTGTCCCGGAAGAATGCCGCCACCATCGTCGCTAAATTCCTCGGCCACGTGGATGGCCACTTTTATACCCATCTTTTTGCTAAACCGCATCATTACCGATTAGCCAGGGATTGGATCGGACTTTTCAATTCAAACTTAAAGACGCTGGATGCCCTGCATTTGGCGATTGCTCATATGGAAGGTTTGACCTTTGTAACCGCCGATCAGGGACTTGCGGAATCGGCCAAAGTCCTCCCGCTGGATGTCGTGCTGCTGAAAAAGTGAAACTATGCCGAATGCTTGTCTCTTGCTAAAGGTAATTCATTCTTCTCTCCGTACCCAAGAATTAAGTAAAGTCCCTGAGATAAATTGATGGATACTGATGATCTTTCGGATATGGCTTATGCAACCCTGCTCATGGCAGAGGAAATCACCCATTCTTTCACTGTCGCTCTGGGCGCAATGAGTTATGCCTTTAAAGATGAAGATTCCTATCTCAGAAAAATGCTAGCCTTCGTTCGACGGACGA
>JAURYC010000068.1 GCA_030654105.1 Deltaproteobacteria bacterium | reverse complement strand
AGATTTCAGCCGATCCAGCTCCTGGAGCTTCAGGTTGGCTTCCTCCAGGTCTTTGGTGGCCGCCCGGACCTTTTCCTCCAGGTGATCCCTCGATTCCTGCAGGCGCATATCCATTTCTTGGAAAGCTAGCCTTAGAGACTCAATCTCATCGCCGGTTTTTACCTGGCCGATGGCCGGGTCATATCCTCCGCCGATCCGCACGGCAGCTTCCTTTAGTTGGTGAACAGGCTGGATCACTAATCGCCGAATCAGCAGGTAGAGAGTAAAAATGACAGCCGCCATTATCCCCAGTCCGGAAAGGAAAAGTGTCCAGTTGTTCGAGCTGATTGCCCGATCGGCTTCATCCATGGGGATCATGATGCTAATTCCCCCTTTTATGTCGCCTACTTTATAGCCCTGGACCTCATGGCATTGCAGGCAAGACCTATCAACCAGCAAAGGGGCGATGTAGCGGTAAGTCCTTCCTTCCGGGGTTTGCTCAATACGGTGGGCCTCGGGGAGATCTTTTTGCTCGAAGGCCTGGAGGGTCCAGCGTTCGAAGTCATCAGGTGAGTTCTTAGGATCCAAAGGCCGGAGGCTGGTCACCCGAAACTTATAAAGTCCCCCCTTTTCGGCAAAATCCGATAGCTCCCGCGTAACCAAAGCCGGGTTCCGTTTGGTATAGATCTTCCCGGTTTGGTCTTGAATCTCCGCGTCTTTTAGGTAAGGGTTAGTCTTTACTCCGGGCAGCTTTTCTACAAATACGCCGCCGTGTTTGGCTACCCATTGCCGGGTTATGAGGATCTGCTGGGCAAGGATCCGAGATTGTTTCTCCACTTGCTGTAATATATATTCTTCTTGTTTGTGGGAGGTCCAATAAAAAATTCCCCCAATGGAAAGCCCGATGACCAGCCCGATGGCCAGCAGAAACTTCGTCCCCAGGGTCCAATTCATCTTCGGCCTCCAAGCGCGATGTTCCTGGACGCGAAAAACAATATAGCAAATATGCTCAAAAAAGTCATGGCCGGTAAAATTACAATGGAAAGAGAGATTGGAGGAGAAGAAGAGATGAGCCTAAAGTTTTCTGAATTGTCCCATTCAGAACCCTTTCGGTTTTTGGCTCACCCACCGGACGACTGCTTCTAAAGGCTCCCGCTCGCTGCGGAAACGGTTGACCGGTGCATCCCAATCCGGGTGCCCGATGGCCATGCCGATGACAATTTGATCTGACTCAGGAATACCCGTGTAACGTCGGACAACGTCCGCAAACCAGACCGAAGTAGCCATAAAGCAGGTACCCAAATATTTTTCGGCAGCCAACAAGGCAATATTCTGGGCCAACAAGCCAGCATCGAATATGGAGTATGGCCCCAGGGTTCCATCGATATGGATGTAGATAGCCTGAGGAGCCCCAAAAAATTTGAACATGTTCAGCATGTGCCTAGTTCTTGCATTCTTATCCCCTCGCCCGATGCCCAACAACTCAAATAACCGTTTTCCATTTTCTTTATAACGCCGGGACAACACTTCTGGCCATTCTTTAGGAATGGCCACGTCCGTCCGAGGAGCTTCCCCGGCTGATGCTTCCTGCACGAATTCTTTGATCATGGTTTGAAAGATTTCTCCCCCTACGACCGTAACCTTTCCGGGCTGGGTGTTACCCCAAGAAGGTGCTCGGAAAGCGGATCGAAGAATCTCTTGCAAAATTTCCAAGGGGACAGGTTTTTCAAGGAAAGCGCGAATGCTTTTCCTGGTTTCCACAGCATCGTTCACATTCATCTCGATCTCATCCCCTCTGATCGCTTTAATAAAATTTAAAACTCGAAACCTGAAACTCGGAACTTTTCGGCTAGGTCTAATGATTTAGGCTTTACACCTTAATTACCTTCCCTGCTTGAATTAATGAGGTTAGGATCTCATACATGTTCGAGACTTTCCCCACTTTCAGATCCTTTTTTACTCCGAAATAATCCAAACAAGTTCCGCAGGATAGGATCTCCACACCTTTCGCGGCGAATTCCAGCAGGTCCTCCAGAACTTCGGATCCCGCGCAAGCCAGTTTTACACCGTTATTCACGAAAATGATTTTCTTCAGGTTGGTTTCTGATTGCTCTAACGTCTGCAGGAAGGATCGCATCAGAATTTTTCCTAAATCTTCTGAACCTCGGCCGAGAGAATCAGCATCGATGAAAATGGCTAAGTCGGTGGCAACCTGGCCCTGTCTCGCTTCGGCTTTTTCGGATCTATTCATTCCGCTTCTTTTAATGGTCAAAAAAAATGTGCCTTTTTCTTCAGCCACGCTTACTCGACACCCTTGGCTTTCAGCAAACCGGCGCACATTTTCTTTTGAACCCGCGTTATCCACTAGAACCACAACTTCTCCGGCTTCCTGATCTTCCAAGGCCTTTTTCGTTTCCATGACGGGCTGGGGGCAAGCCAGTCCCCGACAATCGATCCGCTTCATTCATCCCTCTCTTCTCTTGAGTCTTCTTTCTGCTTGTTGTAATATAGCATAAAATATCTGGCTCTGAGAGGCCTTATGCCTGCCAACCTTCCTCCCCAATATAAGGAAGCCGAAGAACGTTACCGCCTAGCAAGGACCAACGAAGAAAAGGTCCTGGCTTTGGAAGATATGCTGGCGATCATCCCCCATCATAAAGGGACAGATAAACTTATCGCCCAGCTGCGCAAACGCCTTTCCCAACATAAATTAGAAGCGAAACGCCGCCCTTCAACCTCCCGGCAAATTGACCCTTTTGTCGTCAGAAAAGAGGGAGCAGCCCAGGTCTTGTTGGTGGGGTTGCCCAACGGGGGCAAATCTCAAATTTTGGCCTCATTAACCAACGCCCTTCCGATGATTGCCGACTACCCTTTCACTACCCGTCTACCTTTGCCGGGGATGATGAGATTCGAGAACATTCAAATTCAAATGGTGGACACTCCCCCCTTGATGGACGAATACGCTGAGTCGGGCCTTTTCAACCTCATCCGCAACGCCGATGCTCTGGTGATCGTCCTGGATTTGACCGAAGACTGCCGGACCCAGATCGAACTTGTCCTCGAAGAACTGGATCACCGTAAGATCAGGATTCTAAAGAAAGGGGAAGAAAAAAGGACAGAGTTTGGTCTTTTTTATAAAAGGGCTGTTTTCGCCGGTAACAAGGCCGACCTTCAGGTAGCCCAGGTGCATTGCCGAAAATTGTTAGAAGAATTTTCAGAAATTTACCCCGTCTTGTGTGTCTCCGCCCAGGAAAACCTTAATCTGGATGAGCTAAAAAAAGATATCTTTGGCATCTTGGATACGGTCCGCGCCTACACCAAAGCTCCAGGCAAGCCCGCGGATTTACAAGACCCGGTTATCCTGCCCAAAGGAAGCACAATCCTTGATTTTGCTGCTCAAATTCACAAAGATTTTGCTCAAAAATTAAAATTCGCTCGCATTTGGGCCAAGGAAAAATATAATGGGCAGATGGTCCAGCGGGATTATGTGCTCAAAGACGGGGACGTCGTTGAACTGCATACCTAAAGACCGTAAGGCGTAAGTCGTGAGTGGTGAAAGAATACCCCCCCCTCACGTTAAGCCTTACGCCTTACGCCTTGCGTTTTAAGTTTTACTTTGGCTGACTGATGGAAGCCCTTGCTGGGGCTCGCCTAATAAGAATTTTCCCTTCTGGATCCAATCTTTCAGGATTTCAGCAATCTTCTTCGCCTTGGGATAACTGGACAGCGGCGTGCTCGGAATTTCTTTCCCGTTGAATTTAATCTTTCCGCCCTTGAGCTGCTTGTAGTTCACCTCACCTAAGCTCTGGATGGGACCTCCTTCCGGGTAATCCTTACTGTAATCCACGATCTGGGTGTAGATGTCTTCATCCTTCACCGCCGTATACTGGGCGATTTCTTCATTCAAGAGAGGAATGGGCACCCCCACCCCTACGATTAACGTACAGCCATATCCTTGAAAACTGGCTCCCACCAGCCATTCTGGACTCATCTCCTTTAAGTCCCCCAGCACGGAAAGCGTCCCGGCTGGCGTTCTGGGTACCTGGTTGGCACCCCTTTTCACGCTGGGATTATGCTGCGTGCCCCGCCAGACGATAAACCCCTGTCCCCCGCCGAGAAAGATCCTCGAACCAATCCCGATGGTTTGGTAAAGCGGGTCATTTAAGAGGGGGCTTAACTGCCCGGCGCTGCAATAGTTCGCATTTCCCCCCTTCGGACGCAATACTCCCATGTAAGTATAAATCGTTTTATCGGATAAATTGACCGCACAATTATAATTCTGGTAGGCATTGCGGGGGTTGAAGAGAAACGCTTCTTGGGCCGTTTTTACAGTGATCTCCTTCTCCAGCTTTTTCCTGGGATAGCAGTCCGTACCGTATGCTTCGGCGCGGAGAGTCAATGTTTTGCCGGCAACGAGATCCTGGATAACATGCCCTCCCCCATACTTGAATTCCCCGGGAAAAACTTTATTCAGAGGATCATCTTCTGAAGGTTCGGTTACTCCGATATAGATATCTACTGCCGCCATCCCTGCAAAAACTGGGACATCATTTAACCAGGCTTTCGCCGCTTTTATCCGCGGCTGGGAATGGCCGAAGTTCATGAAAGCCCCCGAAGAACACATCGGGCCGAAGGTTCCGGTGGTAACCACATCGACTTCCAAAGCTGCCTTTACTACTCCTTTTTCCTCGACGATATCGATGATTTCTTCCGCCGTGACTACAACAGCCTTGCCTTTCCGTATCTTCTCGTTAATCTCAGCAATGGTTTTATTAACCTTGTGCGGATTCATTCTTTCCTGCTCCTTTCTTTCCCTCCCCTCTCAATATTTTTAAAGCCTCCTGTCACCATTCCTTCGCAAGTACATCTCGGGACAGCAGATCCTCTGAGAGGAGGATAGATTTTAAGGGTTGATTTGAAAAAATTACGCATCTCCATATCTTCTTCACTCATATTGCTTTCCCGATCCATCGCTTCCACCTCCTCTCTTTGGAAATAAAAAAAGCCCCTTCTTGGTTGATAAGAAGGGGCTTGGGTTTGTCCAATCCGATCTTATCTTCCAAGGTATCACTACCTTGCTGGAATTAGCACCAGCATCCCGCCTTAAGCGGGACCGGTTGCTGTGGTTTCTTCGGGCCAGTCCCTCCACCACTCTGAATAAGACGTTTATATTTTATCTGAACTCGATAATCCTTGTCAAGATAAATTTTTTATTCTCGAAAAAATCCTCCTTAAATATTCCGTTCCGAATCCGCCTAAGGCAGGATGCCCCCGGAGAATGAATCAACCTAGCATTTTAACTCTTTCAAATAAAATACATAAAACGGTGATCCAGTTGTTTCTCGATCCCCAGTTCTTTGGCCATTTTGCACATCTTTTCCACTGAAACAGAGTCAAAATATTCAGAGAGGCGTTTCCCCGCTTCCTGCCAGATCACTTGGGCGACGCAGTTCCTTTCCCTCCGACATTTTTTCCTTCCTTTAGAAGGCCGGCCGCAGAAAACAGGCTCCATTGACTCTTCCACGGCCCGGATTACATCGCTCACCGCAATCTTCTCGGGTTTTCGGGCTAAATAATATCCCCCCTTGGGGCCACGGATGCTTTTCACAATGCCCCCCCGTTTTAATTTTTGAAAAATCTGTTCCAAGTACCGGGGAGTAATTTCCTGACGTTTAGAGATCTCTTTGATCTGGGTAGGTAATCCTCCCGAATGGTAGGCGATGTCAAAAATCGCCCGGACTCCATACCGACTCTTGGTTGATAATTTCATAACACCCTCCCGCCGATATGGGCTCCTTATATAAAACTTTATTAAAAATGTCAAGATAAAAGCATTCTCGCCCTCCTTCACTTTGTATATTCAGTTATAAATTCCTAAAGATTGGGGAGAAGGAAGCATCTTCCTGCCTCCATCGGATCGAAAATACTAAAGAAATATAAAAGTGAAGGGAGGCAAGAAAAGCATTTTAAAACCATTTTATTCGACGACCTTATATCCAGCATCCTCGATGGTCTTGCGGATTTTTTCCGGGGAAACGTTCTGAGGATTTTCAAAGGTAGCCTCCCCCTTCACCAAATTTACCCGTAGGTTCGTAAGACCGGGGATCGAGCTCAATGCTTTGGTTACGGACATCACACAATGCTGGCAAGTCATTCCTTGAATTTTAGCTTTTTCCACTGTCTTCCTCCTTATGAAGAACTTTATCTGCCTCTTCCCCATTCAATACCCTTGTAGAGAATCTGCAATCATTTCTTCAGATGGTCGAGCTGGCAAAAAGATACCCTGCCCCTCCTGAGGGCTTCTTCCCTTTTACAAAAATTGAATCTCAACCTTTTGATTCGCAATCATTTTTACGCCCGAAAATAAGGCGATCCCCCCATCGGCGACCTGAACCTTCTCAACCTCAAGGCATTGGACACAACGGTTACCGAAGAAAGCCCCATGGCGGCCGCGGCATAAATAGGATTCAGAAGAATGCCGAAGAAAGGGAAGAGAACGCCGGCCGCAACTGGGATCAAGATAGAGTTGTAAGCAAAAGCCCAAAAGAGGTTCTGCTTGATGTTTCTGAGAGTGGCTTTGCTGAGGGCAATGGCCGTCACGACCCCCCGTAGATCACCGCTGATCAAGGTGATATCCGCGGATTCCATGGCCACATCGGTTCCGGTTCCGATGGCAATCCCTACGTCCGCCTGAGCCAGAGCCGGAGCATCGTTGATGCCATCTCCCACCATAGCCACCTTCTTTCCTTCAGCCTGAAGTTTTTTCACCTCATTCGCTTTCCCCTCTGGGAGAACTTCGGCCAGGACTCGGCCGATTCCGATCTGCCTCCCGATGGCCTCAGCCGTCCTCCGGTTATCTCCGGTAATCATCACCACCTCGATCCCCATCTTCTGGAGGGCCTTCACGGCCTCCTGAGAATTTTCCTTCAGGGTGTCGGCCACGGCGATGATGCCGGCCGGGTTTTGGTCGATGGCCACAAACATAGGGGTCTTTCCCTGATGGGATAGTTCTTCGGCCTTCCCTCCGAGATCCCCCAAAGATATCCCTCGATCATTCATCAATTTGGCATTCCCCATCAGGACCGACTTGTTATCGATGGTGGCCTCAATTCCATGACCGGCAATCGCTTTAAAATCTTTGGGATCGATTAAAGGGATGTTCTTTTCTTTGGCTCGGTTGACAATCGCCTCTCCCAAAGGATGCTCCGAACCCTTCTCTGCCGAGGCGGCATAGCGCAAGATTTCCTCTTCCCTCTGACCGTTAAACGGAACAATATCCGTAATCGAGGGTTGGCCTTTGGTCAGCGTTCCTGTCTTATCCATCACAACGTCGGTGATCTTATGGGCGGTTTCCAGCGCTTCCCCCCCGCGAATCAAAACCCCGTTCTCCGCCCCCTTGCCGGTTCCTACCATGATGGAAGTGGGGGTGGCCAAGCCCAGGGCGCAGGGGCAGGCGATAATCAAAACCGCTACAAAGTTGAGCAGCCCGTAGGTAAGGGC
>JAURYC010000067.1 GCA_030654105.1 Deltaproteobacteria bacterium | reverse complement strand
CTTGCCGTCTTCTCGAAGTCGTCGCCGAATTCTTCGAGGGTCTTCTTCTTGAGTTTGACGTGTGCTTCAAGCGCGATGTTGGCGGGGCGGGTCTCGTCGGCAAAGAAGCGCCAGCCCGACCTTCGGAGAAGGTCGTTGATCAGAATCCTTGCTTTGGCTTCCTTCGGCATCTCATTTCTCTCTTACAGCCCAACAATAAAGATTGTATGTGCTAGGGGGCAGACTT
Source organism: Deltaproteobacteria bacterium (assembly GCA_030654105.1). Taxonomy (NCBI): domain Bacteria; kingdom Pseudomonadati; phylum Myxococcota; class Myxococcia; species Deltaproteobacteria bacterium. The sequence continues at coordinate 16,218 of JAURYC010000067.1, read as the reverse complement.
AAAGATCGAGTTATTCCGACTGTTTTGAAATCGCTTCAGCCAATTTATCCACTTCTCGCTTGAGCCCTGACGAAGAGATCCCTGGTTTCTGCTTCCTGGTTCCTGTTTTTGGTTGTCATCTGGGTTGCTCCCCCGCCGAGGCCTTGTTGATGGAGCCCAACGGTACTTCTTGAAGTCGCCGGTGAAGAACGTCGCCTTGCCGCCCAGTTCCTCGACTGGTGGTCCATGTCGTCCATGAATTTGTAACTCAGGGCGATGGTAATTTTTTCCACCTGCGATTTCGGATGGGGCACCGTGCCGACCAAGATGTCGCGTGCGGAGTCAATGCGGGTCTTGGTTTTAGCATCAAGCATCGGTTATTCCCTTTTGCGCCGGATGGAATACCTCGCAAGCGGCTCACGCATATGAAAACCGATCCGCTTATGCTGTGGATCTGGCGGCTTCATCAGCTGCCGAATGGCGTCAAAGACCACCCTGAACTGGGCATCGTAGCGCTTCTCCAGGTCAGCCAGTTTTTGGGCAAGGTCCGCATGCGACGCGAGCATCTGCCGCAGTTGCGTAAACGTCCGCATGATCGCGATGTTCACCTGAATGGCCCGTTCGCTGTTGAGCACGCTCGACAGCATGGCGACCCCCTGTTCTGTGAAAGCCATTGGCGCATGGCGAAGCCCCATACGGTCGGAATTGGAGGTCACAGATTGTGACCTCCAATCGGCCAGTTCCTCCCGCGTAAAGACGAACATGAAATCAGCGGGAAAGCGTTTGGCATTGCGCCTCACGGCCTGCTTGAGCGCCTTTGTGGGTAAAGCGTACAGTGCAGCCAGATCGCGGTCCAACATGACCTTCTGGCTCCGGACCAGGTAAATCGCTTTCTGTATCGTTTCGGCCGGTATCATCGAGTCCTTCATATCCCCTCATGCTTCATTCTACGCAGCGCGCCGAATCTGGTCACGCAGAGCAAAGTCCTTGGCAAAAGCGCCCGCGCCCGAGCAAGCGAAGACCGCTCTGGTCAATTCCCTGACCTTCTGCCAGGCTTCGATCTCTTCAAAGCTCTGTAGAGTAGCCATTTCTCTCCTTTAACCAGGGACCATAAACCAAGAACCAAGAACCAGGAACCAGGAACACCGTTTAGGGGTTCATCCACCAAGCACAGGAGTAAGGGCTATCCTTCATTCCCCGGAGTATCGGCACCTATGAGCCAGCTCATAATACGCCCCCCTTCGTTCCCCATGCTGTATGACAGTTAGTCCTCTCGAACCATCGAGCCGCAAGCAGGGCAACGGAATAGGTTTTGTGAAAACTCCTCAAAGCGCAGTCCCGTGTCCTGTCCCTCGGCAGGTGGGCACCAGGTAATAAGTTGCCCGTCTATAGTCACGTCCTCCAGCAGCCCGCAGTTTGGGCACTCAAGAAGGTCACGGTCACCCGGAAAAATGCCCATGGAACGGGCCTGTTTCTGCAAGCCAGCCACATGAGAGGCAATCTGACGAAGTTCTTTCAGTGTCTGGCTCATGATATTCGTTTTGTCCGGTACGGGGCCTGAGCTTCAGCAACGTGCATCCTGGTCTGGCTTGCAGCCGGTTCAAAAATGACGCGCATCCGTGCGTGCAGGGCCTCGGCAACACGGCGCAACATGCTGAGCGAATGGCCTTCGTAACCGGGAGATTCCAGCCGGCTGATCTGCTGCTGCGACGTCTTGAGGAGCTTGGCAAGGTCCTTTTGCGAAAGCCCAGCCTGTCGACGAAGCGCGGCAATTTGCAGCGCCACGTCCCATGCCTCGCCGGCATGCTCAAAGCGGGCGGCGAAGGCAGGATCCTGCAACTGCGCTTCGAGATAACGGTCGAAATTGGTTTTTTTCATCGGTCTATTCTTCTCTGCCAACGGGAGATATTCCGTGCTCTGATTCATAAAATTCTACACTAAAATCCATATCTTGTCTACATCATAATTGATGTACATCCCTTGAAGGGCAGGAAGGCCAACCCACCCGCGCCACGTCCGCACGAAGACCCAGCACATCTTTTAGGCGATCAAGAGACCAGCCGTCAGGCAATTCAGCAAGGGATCTGTCCTGGTCGAGCTTCATTTCTCCAACCCCTCCAGGATCCCCGTATCCAGCAGCCGCGCCCCGTGCAGGACCCGCAAGATGATCACCCTGGAGCCAACGATCTTGAAGATGGTTCGATAATTACCGTGCAGCAGATGGCGATAGGCTGTGCCGAGTAGTTCGTTTTCCGGCACGAGCGGACTGCGTTCGGGAAAGCGTTCCAGTGTGCGGATCTGCTCTTCCAGGCGAAGGACAAAGGCGGTTGCTGCATCGGGTTTGTCCTGGGCGATGTACTCCCAGATTTCGGCCACATCCGCTTCGGCTGCCTCGGTGATGTCAACCCTAAATTTTTTTGGCACGCTTGAACTCTTTCAGAAAGTCGCGGGCAGGACGGGTCCGGCCGCTTTCCGCCTCCCGTTCAGCCGGGGCGAGGAGTTTTGCCAGATTCCCTGCCTGCAGGTATTTTTCATAGACGCGCACATCCAGCAGCACGGAATCGGCCCTGCCGTTGACCGTTAGAATGACCGGTCGCCCCGTCGCATGGAGATGGTCAAGAATATCGCGAGTGTTACGCTTCAGATCGGTAACAGAGCGGATATCTTCCGAAGGGCTCATATGCGACATAACGTACCTCCTGAAACATATTATTTAGCACTAAATATAGCATTACATTAGATGCTTGGCAAGTGCAACTTGTAGAAGTCATTCATTAAATCCCCAAATATTTCTCTTACACCCTTGCCCTGACTATTTAAAATTCCATCAAAACCCATTTGGCCATTAAAGTAGTTACCTGCCTTCTGTTCTTCCTCTGCTTGTTCCTGTGGCCAATGGCCTTTTAACGGAGGGGCCATGCGCGTGGCGAGCGATTTTGTGACATACCTTTTCGCAATATCTTCTCCTGAGCAATCAATGCTGGCAAAGCTAAAAATTAATGCGCAGTGATTCAACCATGGTGCAAAATATACCTAAGCGGTTAATAAGAGCGAAGAGCAGACGTGACCCCTTTTACACTTGCCTTCTCTTTTCATACTACTTCCAGCGCTTCCACGCGAAACTCCCGGCCGGAAATAAGCTGACAATCCTTACTATTACAGGATGGACATTGGGTATTCCAGGTGGATTTATCCAGGGGAAAGATGAAGGAACACGGGTTGCATTGCAGCCGGGCGGGGGTTCGGGATATACGCAGCTTGGCTCCCTCGGCGATGGTCCCCTTACTCACGAAGTCGAAATAGCGCTGGATCCATTCGTCATCAAAGTCACTGATCTCCCCGATCTGCAGATGGATCTCAATGATTTTCTGCGCCTGGTTGCGAGTGCCATAGTCGAGGGCAATTTCCAGGATACTCTGGGTTACAGAAAGTTCATGCATTTTTTTGGACGCCGATCGCCGCAGATTGCCAGGCATCAAAAGCATTAAAAAGAAAGAAAGGCCAAAATTGATAAATTCGTAAAAAAGCAAAATTGGCCACAGAGTACACAGAGCACACAGAGCTAACACATTTAAAAGTAAAAGCTATTCTCTGAGTCCTCGGTGGCCTCTGTGGCTAAAATAAGACTTTTTACGAGATCATCAAAATTCATTGCATCAAAATTTATTTAAACAAGAAAGTTTTTGAAAATCAAGCAAAAAGGGGAAAATAGAGGGATAAAACCGGCAAGAGCAAGTTAAAAGCTGGCGTGATTGGGCAATCAGTATTATAATAATGGAAGGAAAAGTATTTTGGAGGGTTGGAAGAATGATGGAGAAGATTTTCGATAACAAAGATTTGGACATCAAAGAGATCCAAAAAGATTTAAGCGATTATCTAGCGAAAAAATATGGCCGAAGGGTTCAGTTTGCCGGGCTGGGTCCCCTCGCCGAGGCAGCCGGGGAGAAGGTGGAAGAAGGGGAGCAAGAGAAACGTTCTGAACCCCTGGTCATTCACTTCAACATGAAACCTGAAGAATTAAAATCTTATTTGGATGAATATTTGGTCAAGCAAGATGAAGCCAAAGAGGTTTTGGCGACGAAGGTCTGCACCCATTTCAACCGGATCAAAATGTTTGAGTCCAAGAATAAAAATAAGCGTCATGAAGGTGTAGGGGAGATCAAGAATAACATCATCATGATCGGCCCCACCGGCGTCGGTAAGACTTTCCTGGTGAAACTCATTGCCGGAAAGATCGGAGTGCCCTTTGTCAAAGGAGACGCTACGAAGTTTAGTGAGACAGGTTATGTGGGTGGGGATGTGGAAGATCTGGTCCGGGATCTGGTCTACGAAGCCAAAGGAGATATTGAACTGGCCCAGTACGGGATCATCTATCTGGATGAAGTGGACAAAATCGCGGCCTCGCCCAACCTGATCGGCCCGGATGTATCCCGTTCCGGTGTGCAACGGGCTTTGCTCAAACCCATGGAAGAGACCGAAGTGGAACTGAAGGTTCCCCATGACCCCGTTGCGCAGATGGAAGCAATTATGGAATTCCAGAAAACGGGGAAAAGGGAAAAGAAGAAGATCAACACCAAGCATATCCTCTTCATCATGAGCGGGGCATTCACTGGTCTGGAGGAAATCATTAAAAAACGCTTAAACCGGCAGGGTATGGGATTTGGAGCCGAGATCAAATCCAAAGACGAAAGAGCCGAGAACTTGCAGCAGATAAAAGCTGAGGATTTCATTCAATACGGGTTTGAATCAGAATTCATCGGCAGGTTACCGGTGGTAACGGTTTTTGAACATTTGGAAGTCGAGGACCTTTATAACATCCTGCGGAATCCCAAAAGCCCGATCACCATCGGCAAGAAGCGGGACTTCAAGGCCTACGGGATCGATCTGCAGTTTGAAGACGAAGCGCTCCACCGGATTGCCGAGAATGCTTTCCAAGAACGGACCGGCGCCCGGGGTTTGGTTAGCGCCGCGGAACGAGTGCTCTTAAAATTCGAACATACTCTTCCTTCGACGGCTATTCGCCATCTGGTTGTCACCCGGGCCATGGTGGATAACCCGGTAGGGGAGCTGCACAAGCTTCTGCAAAACCCCGAAAACCCGGAGCGAGAAGCCCTCTTCCACAGATTACAGGAAGAAGAAGAGAAGGGGTTGGAAATATCCATCCGCAAAAAGGAGGCGGAATTCGCGTCCCGCTATGGGGTTGCTTTTTCAGACCGGAGCATTCACCTGATTACGAAACGGACGGTGGAAGGGCGGACGGACATAGATTCTGCGGTGGAAGAAGTATTGGTGATCCATCGGGCGGCCCTGGATTTTGAACGGACGTTTTCCAGCCGCAATGAAGTGCAGCTCCATTTCACCGCAGAGGCGATCGAACGCCTGGTTGAAAGAATATGGGAAGAAGGGTTTGAACCCGGTGCTTTTTTGAAGCAGTCTTTTCAGAACTATGAGCACGGGTTAAAACTTATCAAAGAGAAGACCGGAAAGCAGGAGTTTTTCATTCCGCCGGAAGGAATGGAGAATCCGGAAAATTACCTGAACCGATTGATTCAAGAGACTTACAAAGGCGAGTGAGGAAATGGCCAAGAGGGATTATTACGAGGTATTGGGCGTCAAAAAGAGCGCCAGTGAAGACGAAATCAAAAAGGCTTACCGCAAGCTGGCCATGAAGCATCATCCCGATCGCAATCCCGGGAACAAACAGGCGGAGGAGCGCTTCAAGGAGATCAACGAGGCTTATGCCGTCTTGAGTGATAAAGGGAAACGCCAGCAATATGACCAGTTTGGGCCTTCCGGATTCAGCCAGCGTTTCTCCCAGGAGGATATTTTTCGGGGGTTCGACATCAGCGATCTTTTCAAAAATTTGGGTTTTTCCACCACCAATAGGGGAGGCAAAGTCCATTATGGGGGATTTGAGGATCTCTTCGGTCAAAAAAGGAGGCAAGGTGCTGGTTTTGAGGACATGTTTTCGGGAGGTGAATACCAGACCAGAGGCGCGACACCCCTGAAAGGGCAGGACGTTCATTCCGCATTGAACCTCACTTTCCAGGAGGTTGCATCCGGCGGAGAGAAGAAAATAAAGTTCCAGAAAGGAGGGAAAGTAGAAGAAGTAACGGTCAAAATCCCTCCGGGAATCGAGAGTGGGAAAAAGCTACGCCTGGCGGGAAAAGGAATGGAAGGGGGTCGCGGCATACCTCCTGGGGATTTATATCTCCAAGTAAACATTGCCGATCACCCTCTTTTCAAGAGAGAAGGAAGTGACCTTACTCTGGATAAGGAGATCAAAATTTCCGAGGCTCTCCTGGGTACGACGATTGAAGTTCCCACCCTTGACGGTTCCAAACACATAAAAGTCCCACCCGGAACCCAAAGCCATAGCCGGATCCGCTTGAAAGGGTTTGGATTACCTCATTTCCAAGGAGGGGGCCGGGGGGATGAGTTTGTGCGTATTCTAATCAAACATCCTAAAAGTCTTACCGAAAAACAGAAGAAACTCGCCGAAGAGATGAAAAAGGAAGGACTTTAAAACCGCTATATCCTCCATGGACCCCACCCTGTCCGCCCGGACCACTACAAAAGTGGTTCTAAAAAATGGGGGTGAGGGGGACCCCTTCCCAGTTGACAAATCCAAAAAATCTTTGTTAGAGTCCGCCCATAAGGAAATTAGGCATCCGCTCTTCTGATACGGTGGAGTTGGTCTTCGAGGACTGTCCGGTTCCGGCCGAAAACCTGCTTACCCAAGAAGGATTGGGTTTTGCCATCATGATGAAGACCTTAGATTTCAGCCGCCCGGCAGTCGGTGCCCAGGCCCTGGGAATTGCCGCCGGCGCCTTTGAGTACGCCCTGAATTATGCCAAGGAGCGGGTAGCCTTCGGAAAACCGATCATCGCTCACCAGGGGATATCGTTTAAGCTCGCGGATATGGCCATGGATATTGAGGCTTCCCGGCAGCTCCTGTACAAAACGGCAGCTGTACTCCAGGAGCTTCCCAAGGACATGTCCAGGATAAGCCCGGAGACCATCCGTTTATCATCCATGTCCAAGTGCTTCTGTTCTGACGTGGCTATGCGGGTCACGGTGGAAGCGGTGCAGGTTCTCGGAGGATACGGGTACGTCAAGGAGTATCCGGTGGAACGTTATATGCGCGATGCCAAGATAACCCAAATTTATGAAGGGACGAACGAAATTCAGAGGGTAGTGATTGCCTCAACATTTTAAAAAAATTGCGGATTGCGGAATGCGGAATGCGGAATGCGGAATTAAATTTAACTCCCTCCTTATATCTTTGGAAAAGAAGGAAAGAGCGAGGGGGAAAAAAGCCAGTAAAAAGCCGCGATCACTAAGGCGTGAGTAATTTGGCCGCCGTGGATAAGCCGGGGAATTTTCACCAAGGGCACGATCTTCACCTCGATATCTTCGGTAGAATCCTGCTGGGGGGGATTGGTGAAGGTCACATTCCTGACCAGATAGGTATAGCAACGGTTGGTATGAATGGCTGGATTAGGGTGGACGATGCCCAAAAGGATTGGCTCTTCGCCCGCATAGCCGGTCTCTTCCAAAAGCTCGCGGCTGGCCGCCTGTGAGGGCGTATCCCCCTCGTCAATCATCCCCCCCGGAATTTCCAGGCAAAAATCTTTGGTCCCGAAGCGAAATTGTTTAACCAGGATCACTTTCTCATCAGAAGTAAGGGGGATTACATTCACCCAATCGACGGAATCGATGAGGTAAAAGTCATGCTCTTTCCCGGAACGGGGAGAGCGGTAACGCTCACTCTTGATACTGAAGACACGGCAGGATTGGATGATCTTGGAATGAAGGTATTTCCAGGATCGGCTCATGAGTCATTCCTTGGGAACATTTTTCCCCGCTTCCGCCAGGATGGCGGTCAGGTAGCGGACTTCAACCGGCAGCTTGTGTTTTTTGGCTCCATGCCTCAACTGTAAAAAACAACCCGGGCAGGAAGTGACCAGGACCTGGGCTTTACTCTTCTGAAGATTGTCCATCTTGCGCTGCAGAATTTTCATGGACAGGTCATAGTTCGCAAGATTCAACCCCGCTCCTCCGCCGCAACACCAGTCGGCCTCGGGCATCTCCACGAACTGTAAGCCCGGTATTTTCTTCAGCAGATCACGCGGTTGGGACTTTATTTGCTGAAAGCGGTTCAGGTGGCAAGGGTCGTGGAAGGTAACTTTCAGGGTTTGATGATTCTGCGGGAAGGAAAGGGCTTGGGTGGAAAGGAACTCGCTTATATCCAGTACGCGGCTGCTGAATTTCTGGGCCTGTTCGGCGGAACCGGGCTCCCGGGCCAGGAGAACGGGATATTTTTTCAGAAAGGAAGAACAACTGGCACATTCTGTGACCACCGCCTCGACGTCGAGATCCTGGAATACCCTCAAATTTTTCCGGGCCATGATCCTCGCGCCTTCGAGGTCCCCGTGACCGTAGGCCGGCAAGCCGCAACATCCGTGTTCAGGCCAAAAGACTTGGTTGCCACCTTTTAGGAGCAGGCTCAGGGTTGCTAAGCCGATATCAGGCAGAGCGAAATTGAAAGCACAGCCGCCGAAATAGGCTATCTTTTTCCCCTGGCCCCCTTGTTCTCCGGTAGGCACCGGCCATCGCTCCCGAAGGGTTTGATCCGGCAAAGGGGGTAATAAGTCCATAGCCCGCAGGAGGTCCCGGTTCAACCAGGGAAGGAAGCCCAAAGCCCGAATCAGCCTGGCTCCGCTCTGCAATAGAAAAGCTTTCTTGAGGGCCGCAGATAACTTTTGGGGATCCGGCAATAAACGGCGAAAAAGATATCGCTGCAGCCATGGCTCCCCGAACTCGCGGTAGTAATCCGAACGCATGGAGATCACGATTTCGTCGGTCTCCACTTCAGGGAAACAGGCTTCCACGCAGGCCCGACAGCCCAGGCATTGAAACAGGGAGTCCCGCGTTTCGGCGCTCCAGGTAAAATTTTTGTCGAGCAAGGCTCGGGCCAGAGAGTTTCGGCCACGCGGAGCTTTGGTCTCCACCCCCGTAGCCTGATAGACCGGACAGGCGGCCAGGCAGAAGCCGCAGCGGTTACACTTTACGACTTCGTCTTTTGGGGCCGTTATCATAAGTCTCCATAAAATCGGCCGGGATTTAAAAGGTGCATAGGGTCAAGGGCAGTTTTGATGGCTTTCATGTAAAGGAAGGATGGGCCTGGCCGTCCCCATACAGAGATGTTCTTTTTAAGCACCGGTGGAGCGGATTCAATCACCAAGTTCCCTCCCGCCGCCTCCGCTTCTTTTCTGAGATCGGCAATGATTCCCGCAATTGTGGAAACTGCTGGCGGCTCGGTTTCTTCCGACTCCAGGAAGAGATTGATGATTCCGGTTCCGAGGTGGCCGAGGAGAGCCGCCTCAACAGCGTTTTGCGTTGATAGAGATTCAGCCTTATGAAAGAAGGCCACACTTTGGGAGAGGGAAGTGGAAACTTTACAGGAAACAGCTAATGGGGGACGGTCCAAGAGAAGCTGATGTATCCCTTGGAGGGTTTTCCAAATTGCTGCCGCCGGCGAATCCTGGAAAATTTGAAAATCGGCAATACCCTCCTCTTCCTGCAGGAGACGGATTCTTTGTATTTGCGCTTCCACAGCTTCGCAGGGCCCTTCTATACCGATAAAAAGCAAAACCCCTTTCGGAAAAGCGGATGTTATGGATGGGGGGAGGATCGCTGCGGCTTTTGGGTTGAAAAGCATTAAGGACGAAGGAAGAAGGTCAGAGTGGATGATCTTAAATGCCGTGGCCTGGGCCTGCGAAACATCCCGGCAGGGAAGGATGAGAATAACTTCCCGCTCGGGGGCGGGCAATAGGCGCAGGGTCGCTTCGGCGATGATCCCCAACGTCCCGCAAGAGCCGATGTAAAGCTTGGTCATATCATAGCCAGAGACGTTCTTTACCGTCTTGCCACCGGCTTTGACGATTTCCCCTCCCGCCAAGACTAATTTTACACCCAGGGTTATATCCCGGGCGCTTCCGTAAAGAAGCCTTTTCGGGCCGCTGGAATTGGTGGAGAGAATTCCTCCGATTGTGGCATCGGCAAAGGGTGGGTCCAGAGGGATAAAGCAATGGTGTCGGGCCAGATTTTCCTGGATGGCCTGGAGCTTTACGCCTGCTTCCAGGGTGATCGTAAGGTTTTCCAAATCGATCTCCAGGATGCGGTCCATATGGGATAGATTGAGTACAGCATCGAGTCGCGACGGAGAGTTCCCGCAATCGATCTTCGTGCCCCCTCCCCTGGGAACGATGGAGGAATTTTCCAGGGCGGCGAGGCGAAGGATCTCGCCGGCCTCTGGCACGCTCCCCGGAAAAGCCACTACTTGGGGGAGGATCCCTGCCACGGGGTATTTTTCAGCCCCGGAAGTCGCCCCATAGCAATTTTCTCGGCCGACAATGATACCGATACCGGAAAGGAGATCACCACCCGGAGATAGATCTCGTTGGGCTGGGATCGTTGGGGGGGAAGCCTCCGCGGGCGGAAAAATTTTCCCCGGGTTGCAAAGGCCAGGGGGGTCAAGCGCTTCTTTGGCTTTACGCATAAAGGAGATGTCTTCGGGAGAAAAGATTAAACTCATGGATTCAATCTTTTCCAGACCAATTCCGTGCTCCCCGCTGATGGTTCCTCCCGCAAGGGCGCAGGCCTCGAGAATTTCTTTGCCAGCCTCGATGACCCGGGCTCGTTCGTTTTCATCCCGGTCATCAAAGAGGATCAAAGGATGGAGGTTTCCGTCTCCGGCATGGAAGACATTCCCGATGGTCAGATTGTGCTTTTGGGCAATCTCTCCCACCTGCCGCAGGACCCGTGGAAGTTGGGTGCGAGGAACCGTTCCGTCAGCGCATAAATAACTGGTTTTAACCCGAGCGACGGCTCCGAAAGCCCCCCGGCGGCCCTTCCAGAGTACATCCCTTTCACTGGCGTTTTTGGCCAAACGAACCTCCCGCACATGATTCTCCTGGCAGATTTGGCGAATGCGGTCTGCCTGGCGCTCCATCCCTTCCCGGATTCCGTCAAGCTCGATGATCAGAACCCCCTCAGCATCCAAGGGATATCCGGCGTGCACAGAGGCTTCCACGGCTCCCAGCACAACTTGGTCAATCATTTCCAGCGCCGCGGGGATTATGCCGGCGGCGATAATCGCTGAAACGGTTTTACTGGCGTCTTCAATTTGGTCGAAGATCGCCAGGATGGTTTGTACCGCCTGAGGCTGATGGAGCAAGCGGAGGGTGGCCTGGGTGGCGATGCCCAAAGTCCCTTCCGCACCCACCATGAGGCCGACGAGATCGTATCCCGGCGGGTCCAGGCATTTTCCCCCTAAAGAGACAATCCTCCCATCGGGCATGGCCATTTCCAGACCCAGGATATGGTTGGTGGTCACGCCGTACTTTAAGCAATGAGGGCCGCCTGAGTTTTCACCCACGTTGCCCCCGATCGTGGAAACTTTCTGGCTGGCCGGGTCTGGGGCGTAAAGGTAACCGGATGGCGCCAAGGCATTCTGCACCTCCAGGTTGGTGGCCCCGACCTCCACTTCGGCCCTGAGATTATCCAGGTCGATCAAGCGCATGGCCTTCAGGCGGGAGGTCGCGATTACAATTCCTCCCTGGCAGGGAATGGAACCGCCGGTAAGATTCGTTCCCGCCCCCCGCGGAAGATAAGGAATTTTTTCTTCCAGCGCCAGGCGGACGACGGAGGCCACCTGGTCGATGGTTGCGGGGAAGACGATAAAGTCAGGAAGAGAATGGTTTAACGAGGCATCGTAGCCATAGGCCCGGAGATGAGGTGGGGAATGTAATACCCATTCCCGGTTGACGATGGTTTGTAGTTTTTTGATTAACTTTTTTCTGCGCCTTGGGTCCATAAAAAATTTGAACCTCTAGTTTCGCATGAAGAAGGGTTTAGGCGGAGATTCTGGACACGCATACTCGGAAGACTTTTTACGAGATCATCTTATTTGGCTTTGGAGAAAAACTCTTTAGCGGCAGTGGCACCCGCTCCCCGGGGAACTTCGAACCCCTGCTCCCGCAAAGCCTGCTCCAGGGCAATTAAAAAGTAGAGGACATTGGCCTCGGAGGAGGAATATCCCATGAGGCCTACCCGCCAGATCTTCCCTTTCAGAACCCCTAACCCGCCGCCAATTTCCAGGTTATATTCGTCTAAAAGCTTTTTGCGCAGTTTGGCGTCGTCGATCCCCTGGGGAATGTTTACCGCGTTTAACGACCAGAGCCGGTAAGGTTCTGGCACCAACATGCTGAGACCCATGGCCTCGATTCCCTGCACCAAGGCCAGATGGTTCCGGCGATGGCGTTCGTGCCGGGGTGCCAGGCCTTCCTCCCCGATGACGCGCAAAGCTTCCAAAAGGGCGTAGTTCATGCTGATGGGGGCGGTATGATGGTACGTACGCTCGCTCCCCCAGTATTTCGCCACCATGTTCATGTCCAGGTACCAGCTTTGCACTTTTTTGGCCCTGTTCTTGATTTTTTCCATAGCTTGAGGAGAAAAGGTGATGGGAGCCAGCCCCGGGGGGCAGCTCAAACACTTTTGCGTTCCGCTGTAACATATATCGATCCCCCATTCGTCCACATTTACGGGGTGGCCTCCGAGGGAGGTCACGGTATCTACGAGGAGGAGGGTGTCCGGATTATTTTTTAGAATTGCCGGCAATTCTTCCAGGGGTTGCAGGACACCGGTGGAAGTCTCGGCGTGGACGATGGCTAAAACCTTGGGCTGGAAGCTGCGGAGCTCTTTTTGAATGGCCTCGAGCTCAAAAGCCTCTCCCCAGGGAGCGGAAATGGTGCGCAAATGGGCGCCGCACCGCTCGGCCACGTCCGCCATGCGTTCCCCGAATACCCCGTTTATGCAGACCAGGACTCGATCCCCGGGCTCAACCACGTTGACGAAGGCTGCCTCCATTCCGGCGCTTCCCGTGCCTGAGATGGGGATGGTTACGGGATTCTTCGTGCCGAACACATGCCGCAGCAGGTCCTGAAGGTTGTTCATGATGCGGATAAATTCCGGGTCCAGATGGCCTACCATAGGCTTGGCCATGGCCAAGAGGACTCGTGGATCTACGTTACTTGGCCCGGGACCCATAAGGATGCGCGCGGGGGGATGAAATTCGCCGGTCATAAAATCTCCTTTGAATATGGTTGTAAAAAAAGATTATTTGAGAAAATACCATAGCCGATGATTGGAAGCAAGAAATTTTAGATCATAAATTTATTGTATAGGAATTTCCTTTATTTTCCTTCCCCCCCACCCCCGCCCTCTCCCCCATTTGCGGGGGAGAGGGGAAGGGTGAGGGGGCTTAACTTGTAAATCCGGGGGTTAAAGAAAATTTATTTTTTACGAATAAAAGATTTGACAAGTTTTAAATATCCTTTAAAATAGGGATGAAATTTTTATATTGCAAGAAAGAAGGGGGGTGAAGCAGGATGAACAAGGCAGATCTGGTGGCAGAAGTAGCCAAAGTGGTGGGCAGCAAGAGAATGGCCGAGGATGCTATTTCTTGCGTACTGGACACAATTAAAAAAGCTCTGAAAAAAGGACAAACCTTAACCCTGGTGGGCTTTGGAACATTCAAGGTGGGCAAACGGAAAGCCCGTGTCGGCCGGAACCCCCAGACGGGCAAAGAGATCAAGATCCCGGCAAAGAAAGTACCGAAATTTGCAGCAGGAAAAGCATTGAAAAATGCGGTGAAGTAAATTTGGCTTTTTTATTGGGGCGGAGGCGAACAATATATCCTGCCGGGCCCCCGCCCCGCAATTGCCTTCCCAACAAAACCATTCACTTTATCCCACCAATTGCGATTTTCAAAATTATCCTTTCCCTGAACCTGAAAAATCGGGATTAAGGGGGATTTCATGGCGATTCTTTATAATTTTTTGGTCATCTCCCAATTCGTTGGTGGAAAGAGCCTCATTATTTTTGTAATCTTCTGTAATTCTGAAGTCTTTTCCCAGGCCCGGGCGAAAGGACATCCTGCTGGCCAAAATAAGGCAGCAGTCTCCTCTTTGCCAAAGCGGGGGCTTCTACCCATTTGGAAAAGGGGGTTCCTTTTCTCCCCCCGTTTTCTCATTGCGGAAACCAGGCCCGTGGTCATGGGGAATACGGATTCCCGCCGATTTTGGCGGCGCAGGCTGTCCTTCCGCCCGGGCCACGAAACACCGGGCGGGAATCCTTAAGAATTCATTAAATCACTTCGGGTTGTATTCCCCGCAGCTTGCTGCGAGTCGGACCGCGGAACCCTCAGATTAATACCCCGCTGCTTGCGGCGGGGATGTTTATCTCGAAAAAATATTCTTTTTCGGACGCAGATGAACGCAGATTTACCAGATTTTAAACAAACCGAAAGACGTGCATTCTGCGGTTGGCATTTTTCAAATTGCCGTAGGCCATAGCTGGCTTTTGAGAATTTAAGTGGCAGAACATAGAATTCTTTTTCTGCACCTGTTAACGAAAATTTGCGTCCTGATTCAATTAATCCCTATTGGCCAGGATCCGGGCGTATCGTACAAGGGCATACATAGCCCGGGCAGACTCATCCTGGGATGCATAGAAAGGAATCCCGGCCTTCTGGAGAAGATCCAGGGCCGGCCCGACACTCGCCACTGGAATCATATTACCTAAAATGGGTTTGTTGTATTTCCGGGGCAGGGAACAGATGATCTCAGTGGCGTCCATCAAGTCCCGGATAGAAGCGGGGGAACGTAGCTGGAATTCAAACATGAAGGGAATCATCATAAAAATCCCATCGATGTAATCCAGGCTCATCAGGACGTCCAGGGCCCGGGCATAGGTCATGGGGCGGATATCGGAAGCTGCGTCCACAGGATTCCGAGGATGGGGAGCAAAGGGGTAAAGGAATTTTTCGATTCTTTCGGAGGCGGATGGATCCAATTCGGGAACGTCCAGATCCCAGGCCGCCGCAGCTTCCGCCATCGTCACGCAATATCCCCCCCCGCCGGAAATGATGGCCACACGGTTGCCTTGGGGCAGCGGCTGGGCAGTCAAGGCCATGGCCATATCGAACGTATGCAAGGGATCATAACAGCGGATGATTCCGGCCTGTTTGCAAAGGGCATCGAAAATTTTATCATTACCTGCCAGAGAAGCCGTATGGGAAAGAGCCGCGCGCACGCCGACCTCGAACCGACCGGCCTTGTATACCATGATAGGTTTCTTTTTGACCACTTCCCTGACTACCCTGGCAAACCGTTTGGCGTCCTGGATGCCCTCGATGTAAAGAATAATTGCCCGGGTTCCCTCGTCGGCGCCAAAGTATTCCAAATAATCCGTCACTTCCAGCATGGCCTGGTTGCCGCTGCTAACTAAACTGCTGAAGCCATATCCCTTGGCCTTGGCCAGAAGCATGAGATAATTTCCCAGGGTTCCGCTTTGGGAGATGAAAGCGACGGAACCGCGAAAGGGGGCCTCCTCGAAAGCCAGGTTCAAACCGACCGGAGCACTCCAGAGCCCCATGCAATTGGGTCCCACAAGGGGAATCTTCGCCTCTATGGCGATACTCACAATCTCTTCCTGGAGTTTCTTCCCTTCCTTTCCGATCTCAGCAAAGCCAGCGGAAATAATTATTGCTCCCCGCATGCCTTGGCGCAGGCATTCCTTCAAAGCCTCGGCCACCATGGGCGCCGGAAGGGTGATAACGGCAAGGTCAATATCTTTGGGCAGATCAGAAATTTTAGCCCAGGCCTTCAGGCCAGCTACTTCTTGGCTATGGGGATTAACTGGATAAATTGCCCCTCTGAACCCGGTATTCAGGGGGCGAGCAACCATGCGATGCCCCCATTTTTCCACCTGGGTGGAAGCCCCGATGACGGCGATAGATCGGGGTTTGAAGATGGGGTCGAGAAAATTCACCTGATCCATGAAACTCCCTTCTAAGCTTTCTCTCACAAATTTTGCTCAGGCAATTTATCATTTTTTCATCGGCCTTACAACCTTTTCCTTCTTGCGCCTCCTGACTTCACTTTTTGTGGTCACGAATGATTCCTTATTAACCGGGCGGGAGGGTGATGAAAGAGGGAGCATCGGCGGGAGAAGGATGTCTGCAGAGTCCCTGCCTTCCTTCCGCCAAGGAAAGGCGGGATCGAAGGAATCCAGGGCATCCTCGGCTGAAGCCCCGCCCCTGCCGATGAAAGAATGAACGCCTTATGTTCCCGAGAGAATCACCCTCCCGCCCGGTTCCGGCGCTGGAGGATT
>JAURYC010000066.1 GCA_030654105.1 Deltaproteobacteria bacterium | reverse complement strand
TCCCTTCAAAAAGGGCATTTTAGCATCTCTAAAATAGGACATTTCTAAATTGGCAAAATACGACATTATCACGTTGGCGGGACATTCCTGAAACCCGTAAACGCGTAACGCGGAACTTTTTATCCTTGAACCCTGTCTTTTAGCGGGTCAAGAGAATTAGGGCCAGGCAGGCAAAGACAAGGCCCAGGACTTTGGATACGGTCACGGGTTCATGCAAAAAAATAAAACCCAGGATTGCTGGAATGATCAGATTCAGGCTGAAAATGGGAATGACTACTGAAAGGGGACCGCGGGCGATGGCCGTATAATAAAGCACCATAATTGCCGACCACCAAGCCCCGATCAGACAACCATATAGAACGTATTTATTCCACACCAGCGGAACCTTGGTATACCCCAGGTAAAAAAACAACCCCACCAGCCCGATTCCAAACTTGGTGACCAAGAGCAAAGCGGGGTGAAGGTTTTGGCTGACCAGTTTAACGGCAAAAGTGTTAAAACCGATCAGCACCATAGAAAGCAACGTCATGGTCAGATAATCCATTTACTCGACTCCTCATTCCCATTGCCAATCATTCTTCGAGCTTTTTTCTCTCCCCAGGCAATTCCCCGAAAAAATTAAAAGCCCGCCACCGCGGACCAGATCTGGCCAAAGTTAAAAGAAATTGTTTGCTTTTAGTTAAAAGCTACAAGTTAAAAGTAAAATTGGCGTAGCAAATTTTCTGGCGGAGAGAGCGGGATTCGAACCCGCGGTACACCTTTCGGCATACACTCGCTTAGCAGGCGAGCACCTTCGGCCAGCTCGGTCATCTCTCCGTTTTTTATAAATTTAATAGGACGCAGATTTGCGCAGATAACAACGGATAATTATTTTCTTTTTATTTTATCCTGATAATCTGTGTGCATCCGTGTCCAAATAGGAATTTTTTATATAATTAAATTATTCGGGACGCAGATTTTCGCAGATACCCGCAGAAAAATATTTTGTTTTTAAGATGTTAATCCTGAAAATCTGCGTTTATCTGCGTCCAATTATATTAAATTTCCTGGCGGAGGGAGTAGGATTCGAACCCACGTCCCCTCTCGGGGAAACGGTTTTCAAGACCGCCGCCATCGACCACTCGGCCATCCCTCCGGGAAAAGCTTTTATGGGACGCAGATTGCCGCAGATTCACCGGATAGAAAATAATTAAGAAACCAAAAATAGAATTTAGATCAAATCCATTTCTAGATCTTATCTGCGAAAATCTGCGTTTTATCTGCGTCCTATTTGCGTTTGGTAATTTTTCCCGCGCCGCCCATATACGACCGCAGGACTTCGGGGATTGTAACGGAGCCATCTTCATTCTGGTAGTTTTCCAGAATCGCCACCAGGGTTCGACCGATAGCCAGGCCTGAACCGTTAAGGGTGTGCACGAACTCTGTTCCTTTTTTCCCCTTGGGCCGATAACGAATGTTCGCCCGCCGCGCCTGAAAATCTTCAAAGTTGCTGCAAGAAGATATTTCCTTGTAAGCCCCCTGCCCGGGCAACCAGGCTTCCAGGTCATAGGTTTTCGCGGCCGAGAAACCCAAGTCGCCTGTGCAAAGCATCACCACCCGGTAGGGAATCCCTAAGCGCCTCAACACCTCTTCCGCATCCTCGGTTAGGCTTTCCAGTTCAGCGTAAGAGGCCTCCGGGGTGGTAAATTTCACCAGCTCCACCTTGTTGAACTGATGCTGCCGGATCAACCCCCGGGTGTCCTTCCCGTAAGAACCTGCTTCTTTGCGAAAACAGGGGGTGTAGGCCGTATAACAAAGGGGGAGTTCTTCTTCCGTCAGAATCTCATCCTGGTGGATATTGGTGACAGGAACTTCAGCCGTGGGAATTAAAAAATAATCCGGCTCGTCAAGCTTGAATAAATCCTCCTCGAACTTGGGAAGTTGGCCGGTTCCCGTCATGGTCTTGCGATTTACCAGGAAGGGAGGCAGAACCTCACGGTAGCCGTGCGAACCCGTGTGTAAATCCAGCATGAAATTCATCAGGGCCCTTTCCATCCTGGCTCCCCCGTCTTTGTACAGGGTAAACCTCGCTCCGGTGATCTTCGCGCCCCGGTCGAAATCCAGAATATCTAAAGTTTCCCCGATTTCCCAGTGCAGTCGGGGGGTGAATGAAAATTCCGGAATCTTTCCCCACCGGCGCATTTCGAGGTTGTCGGCCTCCTCCTGGCCGATGACCACACTCTCGTGGGGGATGTTGGGGATCACCATCAGGATTCCGCGGAGGTCCTCTTCTATCGCGTTCAACTTGCCTTCCAGCTCCTTGATCCGGGAAGATACCTCCTTCATCTGGGCGATCTCCGGGGAAGCATCTTCTTTTTTTTTCTTTTTTCCCGCGATCAGGTCAGAAACCTGGTTACGTTGGGCGCGCAGAGATTCCGTTTCCCGCAAAATCTCCCGGCGTTCGGAATCCAAACGGGCAAAAGAATCCCAGTCGATGGCCTGACCTCGCCGGCCAACCTTTTCCTTTACCTCCTCCCAATGTTCGCGAACAAACTTCAAGTCCAGCACAGTGGTTTCCTCACCCCAACCCTCTCCCGCCAGAGGAGAGGGGGTTTCCGGATGAAAACAAGATAACGGGAGATTGCTTGGTCACCTCTCCTTCTAAAAAAACTTTTTCATCAATTATTGCGAGTGGAGTTCTGCCCTAAGCTTTTATAAGTAAGTTATCATTTCATTGGCTGGGAGTCAACTCTGAAAGGGCGAGATGAAAGGGCGAGAACACCGGGGCTTCATCTGTGGGCGGTGGATTTTTTCCTCTTCAAAAGAAAATACACCAGGGCGGCCACCCCGCCCAGGACAGCTCCTACCTTGAGGAGAAAATCGATGCGGGTAAAGAGTTCGGTTAACCAGCCGATATTCGCTCCGAAGAAATACCCCAAAAGGAGAAGAAGGGGAACCATGATGAGAGCGGCCAGGGTATCGAGGATTAAGAACTTCCCAGGCTTCATTCCCATAGTTCCGGCTGCCAGGAATGCGGCCACTCGGAAACCAGATAGAAATCGGGCAATGAAGATGGTCTTACTCCCATGATCGCCAAAAAATTGCTTCGCCCGCTCCAAGCGGCTTTCAGAAAAAATCTTCCGCATTTGACGGTGGGTGATGATGCCCTGGCCCCATTTCCGCCCAATGGAGTACATGGCCATATCTCCGATTAAAACGCCAACGAATACAGTGGCCAGCGTGGGGTAGAAACGGATAATCCCCAAATGAACGAAAAACCCGCCGGCGAGCAAGGTAAGTTCTTCCGGGATGGGCAAACCCAATCCGCACAAGAAGAGGATCAGGAAAAGCCCAGCGTAAATAAACTGCTCAGAGTAGTTGGTGAGGAAGATGACTAAATCAGGCAAAGTTCATCTTGCTCCTGCAGGAGTCAGCCTCAGACAAGGGGAGGCTTTGGGGCTTCCGGGGATTTCACCGAAAGTTCAGGGTTTTCCTCCTTCGAGGGCTGGGGTTCAATCTCTTCTTTCAATGCTTTGACTTGTTCCCCTAAGTCGCGGGCCTTCGCTCGAAGTTTCCACCTTTCTCCCCAACCTATTGAAAATCCTACCACCATCCCGGCGACAAGAGAAGCCAGAATCAATAGAAAAAGGGGAAAGGAACCCGTATGCCACCCGAAGAAATAACCGAGTGAAATTTCCTGGCGATTTAAAGTACAGAAAGTCGCCCCGAGGACAATAAAAAGAATGATAAAAATTATTTTCGTCACTCTCAAACCGCCGCTAAGATTTTGACCCGGAGGTCCGCAGGATTTTCCTGCGGTAAATAAAAGATAGCAAGAGTTTCAAAGAGATGTCAATCTTTTTCTCATCAAGTGAAGCATAGGTGCAGGCAATTATTCCATTGCCATGAAGAGATCATTGTGTTATATAGTCACTTTATTTCGATTGGAAGAAGTGCCCAGCGAAGCTCGGGGATTTTTCAAAGGAATCCCCAGCCGTGGTTTATCTTGTGAAGTCTTATATATTAAAAAGGTTGTTTCATTCCATTTTTGTCCTCATTGGCATCTCGGTGGTGGTTTTCATCATTCTCCACCTCACTGGCGACCCGGCAGCCTTGCTGATGCCCATGGACGCCACCCCAGAGCAGGTCGCTCAATTCCGCAAGGAGATGGGGTTCACCGACCCTTTGCTTGTACAATACTGGAGATTTTTTAAAGGCACACTCCGTTTAGATTTTGGCCTCTCCTTTCGCCACAGCCAGCCGGCTTTGGACCTGGTACTGGAACGCATGCCGGCCACCATCCAGTTGACCATAACGGCGATGATCATCGCGATGATCATCGCCGTTCCCGTAGGAATTATATCCGCCATCCGGCGAAACTCCATCCTGGATCATATTGGGATGACCGGCGCCCTCCTCGGGCAGTCCACCCCCGTCTTCTGGCTCGGGATAATGCTGATCCTCGTCTTTTCGGTGACCTTCCAGTGGTTTCCTTCTTCCGGCCGGGGAACTCTTCAACACCTGATCCTTCCCGCGGTCACCCTGGGCATGTTCAGCATGGCCCGGACCGCTCGCATGATGCGCTCCAGCATGCTCGAGGTTCTCGGGCAGGAGTACATGAAAACCGCTCGGGCGAAAGGGCTGAGCCCAAGAATGGTTATTCTGAAACATGCCCTGAAGAATGCTTTAATTCCTGTGGTAACGATCGTCGGAATGGAGTTGGGGACTCTCCTTGGGGGAGCGGTGATCACGGAGACCATCTTTGCCTGGCCAGGGGTGGGGCGTTTAGCCGTGCAGGCGATATACAACCGGGATTATCCGGTTGTGCAAGCAGCGGTTTTTCTCCTGGCATCGATTTTTGTCCTGGTCAACCTGGTAGTCGATATTCTCTATACCTACCTGGATCCGCGGGTAAAGTTGGGGTGAAAGAATAGATCATGGATTTTTTAGAGAATGCCGCAAAAACTTTAGACTTCGTGGGAGAAGATCGAAGAGTCACCCGAGGGCAGAAAGTCCTGCGCAAGCTGCTGGAAAACAAAGGGGCCGTTTTTGGCCTGATCATGGTTTTGGGGGTTATTTTTTCAGCTATTTTCGCTCCCTTGATTTCCCCCCATGACCCCATCCTCCAAGACGTAGAAAAACGACTTCTTCCTCCCTTGGGCCAAGCAGGGACCGACCCCAATTACCTTTTGGGGACTGACCACCTGGGGCGGGATATTATCAGCCGATTGATCTACGGCGCCCGGATCTCTATCGTGGTCAGTGTTTCCGCCGTTGTCTTCTCTGCTTTTCTGGGGACCATCATCGGTCTTTTCTCCGGTTTTTACGGCGGGAAGATAGACAGCGTATTTATGCGCTTGGCCGATGTCCAATTGGCCTTCCCCTTCATCCTTCTTGCTATTGCCATTATTGCCGTTCTGGGGCCTAATCTGCAGAATATCATCATCGTCATGGGCATTACCGGATGGGTGATCTATGCCCGGGTAGTGCGGGCAGAAGTTCTTTCCTTGAGGGAGAAGGAATACGTAATGGCTGTCCGAGCCCTGGGCGGGTCCAACGGCCGAATTATTTTCAATCATCTCTTGCCCAACGTGGTTCCCCCCATTATCGTCATTATCACTTTAGAGATGGCCCGCATGATCATCATGGAAGCGGCTCTCAGCTTCCTGGGCTTAGGAATTCAACCTCCCACCCCAACCTGGGGTGGAATGCTTGCTGATGGCCGGGTGTATCTGGTAACATCCTGGTGGCTGGCCACATTTCCCGGGCTGGTGATCATGCTGGTGGTTTTGGGGATCAACCTGTTAGGGAACTGGCTAAGGGATA
>JAURYC010000065.1 GCA_030654105.1 Deltaproteobacteria bacterium | reverse complement strand
GAAAGATACCTGGCTCATATTACCCCCGGAATGGGGGGACCATGTTTATCGAAACCTTTTTACAGGAGAAAGTCTCCCCCCGAAGAAGAATGGCCAGGTTTTGGGCCTTCCGTTGATGGAAGTATTCAACAATTTTCCAGTCGCTCTTTTCGAGCGAATCGGGTAATAGGGAGATTTATAAATGTGAAGCTACTAGAGACTGTTACGATAAAAACAGAAAAAACGGACTTTTTTAAAAATCAAAGGTCAGCTGAGTATATAATTTTTTCATTGCCCTTTTTGCTTTAGCTTTTGTGTTAGTTTTCATATCAGCGAATAGAAGGAGTACCTGACAGGCATCCGATAGGTATCCGAGAATCCTTGCTATCTTTAAAGTGTTAACAAAGAACCTGTTCAGATATAGTTTGTTTTTATCATTCTCAAACCCTCTTTCAACCTGGGGGCGTATTTCCTGCAATAACCTTTGGGAGACCTTGGTGTGAAGGGGGATTATTCCGAAGTGGTGTTCATCTACTAGAGAACTGACATAAAATTCTTGATAACAGGTGCCATGTAACCGGCAAAGGCTGCAAGCAGGAGGATCTATCGGAGTAATATAGCAGTGCATCTCAGTGTCAGGGTCGTAGCCATCCCACGATAGGGGAATCCCCTCCGGGCATTCTGGACAGCCCCAATCAAAGTATTCTCTCGGAGGAGACATATTCTCACGGACCCTTGTTAAGACAGCCGTATGGGATTGTTTTCTTAACTCCATTTTCTGATCACTGCTGATATAGCCCATATCTGCGACAGCGATATCGATATGCAAGGATAAATCCTTTTGGGTATTGCGGATCATTGGGCATAAGAGTTTTCCCTCATAAACATTGGCTGGTTCAACGAAACTGACCAGAGGGACTAAACGGTTTTTCCCCTTTATTCTTAACCAGAGACGTAAAGTATGCTTCTTGTATCCAACAAAATAGGGGCTTTGTCCACTTTTTTTAGTTCTTTTGCCTTTCGCTGCCCCTTGCGCTGTATACTCCCTAGGACATTGGCACTCTCCAGCACATTGGCATTTTTTTTAGCAAAGCCATGGCAACTTGCCGGCATATCTGTGGCGTCTGGAACCGCAACCTTGACCCGGGGCAAATTGACCATATTTAAAAAGTTTAAAGTAATCATTTGAGCGATCTTTTCAAATCCAGGAGGCTTTAGGTGGTCTCTAAACTCAGATAGAATACGATTTGTAGGCGTCGCCTTCTTATTTTTAAAACGACAAAAATCCCGAAAAGACCTTCTGGATTTGAACTCAGCGGATAATTTATTAAACGAGGTAACTCCCTTGATCATGGTTAATATATGGGCTCTGTAAAGTTGACTCGTTTTAAACTGCCTCACGTGGCCTTGAGTGTTAAATTTTCTAAATGGAAAAAGGAAATCGATTTCTTCATCAGGAATGTGAGGGGAAATCTTTTCCAAAATAGGATCTACATCGAATCGTTGTTTTACATTCTTATTCATGATATTCCACCCCTTCCGGAGCGGAATATTACCAAATATTTGGAGCTAAATCACATAGATTTAGCTTGATTATTAGCTCGATCAAAAAATAGCACGTTTTCCTTTAATTATTAAATAGTTACAAGTTTTATCGTAACAGTCTCTATTAAGGTTATTAGGGTCCATGTTTTTTAAAGGAGAGAGGGGGGATTTGAACCCCTAAGGAATGCCCCACGCAAGCCTAAGGGCGCTAACCGTAAATTTTCTAACCCCTTGGTATTAGTCCGGATCTTTTCTTGACTTGCCATTCCCAATTTTATACAATCCAGCAAAAAAGTCTTTCCTCGTAAAATCGTTTCTTGTTCAACCTGTAGCCTTTGGCAAGATCTGCAAAAGCAGGAAGATACATTTTAGGGGATTAATAATATGCGGAACCTCATAGACGATTTAAAGGGCCTTTTAGTACAAGAGAAGCGCTTCTTGGTAGAAGGCGGACTCATGAAAAATAAAATCATTGTGCTCGCCCTACAACTGAACCCGGTCTGATGAAAGCACTCCCATCTTGCCAATCGGCCAAAAAGCACTTCTTGCAAGAGGACGATGGTGTTTGGGTGTTCGACAAGTTCATATCGAGAGGATGGATGACATTGGAAAGCTGATGGAGTTATTTTTTGTAAAGCGACTTTCCCCGATTTTGAGTAAGCCATTCGATATCTTATAAGGTAACGAGGAAATGGAGGGAGATCGATGGGGATGACCATGGCGGAGAAGGTATTGGCAAGGGCATCGGGTAGAAGAGAGGTGAAGCCTGGGGAATATGTCACTGCCAAGGTAGACCAGGTGATGAGCCAAGAGGCATTTGCCGAGGTCTATCGTGTTTTGAAGGAAGAAGGGGTTGAAAGGGTGTGGGACCCGAATAAGATAGCGATCTTGCTTGACCACTACGTTCCAGCCCCCACTATAGCTCACGCAGAAGTTCATAAATTGATAAGGGAGGGAGTGAAGAAGTTAGGGATTGAGAGTTGGCATGACATGAGGGCGGGGATATGTCATCAGATCATGGGGGAGAAGGGCCACATTATCCCTGGGGAACTGATCTTAGGCACTGACTCCCATAGTACTACTTATGGGGCCTTTGGGGCTGCGGGGTCGGGCATTGGGGTGTCCGAGATGGCTTATGTGTTGGCTACGGGGGAGTTATGGATGAGAGTCCCATCTACCATCAAGTTTGTCATCAAAGGAGACCTTCCAGAAAGGGTGACGTCTAAGGATATTATTTTTCGGAATGAAGGGGAAACTGTAATGCTGACCAAAATTGGTAAATTCTGCATCAATATGGCTTCGAATGTAACTTCCATCGACAATCTACACCTCTAGATTGCCCCGCTTATCTACTTTTTCGAGATAAGGTAATTTGAGTTTTTCTGACATAAACCTTCTTTGTTCTCCTATTTTAATCGTTCCTGACTAGCATTGAATATTATTACCTCCCCATTGACCTGAAATTGTCGCCTGGTCAGTTTTGTACGCTTC
>JAURYC010000064.1 GCA_030654105.1 Deltaproteobacteria bacterium | reverse complement strand
GAGATCTCGAAATAGGAAACTCTTGGACGTACTTTCAGTGGTTTTAGCCATAAAGGAATTCTATAAGGTTTAAGCAATCGGGATTGTCAATGCAACGTTTGCAACAACGTCCGGGGGTCCACTCGGTCAGCCTGTGTGCCGTTGAACCCCTTTTTACTATTTGATAATGAAGTACTCTTCAACAACATATCTAACTGTCTTACTTCGATCCAAAAATTTGTCCTCATCCTCCAGCAGAGGCTGGGCGGCAGCTGTTTGCCGCCAGGCAAAATACTTTTTAGCCCCCTCCAGGTCATCGAACCAGAGCTCGACAAAACCATCGCCCTCATATTTCGAACCGGGGAGCTTGATAAAATGATTTTGGGTATATTTTCTCAACCCGGGGATGATTTTCCCCGCCAGAGCCCCGTGTTTCCCTCTCCAATAACTATTGAACTCTTCATCCGTCAGATCAGGTTTTTTAAAGATCAATGCCATCAGTTTAATCATGCTACCTCCTTCCACAATAATGTGAATCACTTTTGCCTGGGTTCGATCGTATTTGCCAAATCGCCTTTGTTGAATGTTGAGACCCAACCGCAAAGCTTTCGCCGCATCGAAACCCGACTAGCAGTGGCCAAGCAAACGCTCTTCAGCGTCAGGCCGAAGACATCTTGCGGATGAGGTTCAGGTCCAGCTTGCCGGAGGCCCCCCATCCCTTTTTGCCAGGAGGAATTTCGAGACTGTCAATTCAAAAGATTTGACCCCATTCACTAACGGATTTTTCGTTCAATTTTCAAAATCATATCCATCATGCGATTAAAGAGTTCTAGCACATCCTCTTCTTTGGCTTTATAATCAGGATCCTCCCCTTTGACGGCTTTAGAGCTGTCGGGCTTCCTTTCGATTATCCTGTATCTGGCGTTTATTTCAAATTGGGCAGCTTCTATGCCGCATTTGTTTCTCGCGAAAAATGTCATCGTTCCATGATGGTTAGCGCTAAAATTCTGATTAAACAATGGGGTCTGGAAATCTTTGAGGGCTTTTGCGATTACAGGCATTAGCTCGCGACAGGAGCACTTATCCATATCCTTTTCATTGATTACTCCCACATCAATCTTAAAATTCCTGCTTGGTTTTGCCCCGTGGATATCAGCCAGGAATTTTATTCTCTCTTCCTTTATCAGCCTTTTCGCTGCGTCCTTGTATTTTGCTGACTCATCAAAATTAGAGTCTTCTGTTGTCCGGTTTTTTACATAGATAACGTGAGCGCCTGTCATCTGCCCGAGCTTTATCGCTATGGAAGAAGTAAATTCATCTTCTTCCTTCCATAAGCCATTTCTCATATGCCTTGAGCCATGCGGTGCAGAAATGAGAATAGGGATGTTCCCCTTAATAACCCCGAAATATTCATGGTCTTCTTTCTGATAATCTATTTGCTCAAATTCTATTTTTCTAATCTCTTCCAATAGCTTTTCCATTTTAGCAGGGTAAAGAACATGGCTTTTTATATGTTTTCAATAATGGTAGTGGTCCGGGACGTCCATAAATTCATAAATATCTACCTTGCGAACAATTTGGTAGTGACCCTTTAATATATTGATAATATTTTCAAATTATGCTATCCTCTCTTCAGAAAGGAGGAGAGGATGGTTACGAAAGCAAAGAAAAAGCGTGGCCCGAAGCCAAAATACCTGGATGTCGCTTGCCCCAATCCCAAGTGCAAAAACCATGGGAAGAAAGGGCTGGGGAATGTGGTCTCCAATGGGACCTACCGAACCCGAAGTACCGGCAAAGCCCGACTCTTTTTATGCCGTACTTGTGGCAAGGCCTTTTCCAGCCGTACCGGCACCACCTTCTTCGATCTTCGAAGCCCCAAGAAAAGAGTCCTTATGGGCCTTCGGCTGCTGGCCGAGGGCCTGGGGCTTCGGGGCACCTCCCGCGTCTTGGAGATCAAGCTCGATACCATCCGCAAGTGGTTGGCCGTGGCCGCCTTACATTGTGAACAGGTCACCGATATGCTTGTTCGGGATCTCAAGCTCTCCCAAGTCCAAGTGGATGAACTTTGGACCTTCGTTAAAAAAAACACCCAAATCCCAATGGGCCGATAATCCCAGGGCCCCTCTTCTCCCGAAAAAAGGCCGTGGCCGGAGTTTGGGAACGACCTGGATCTGGCGGGCCGTGGCCCCAGAGTTTCGTCTCCGTTTAGTCTCTTTGGTTGGGAATCGCAATCTCTATAGTGCTCGTCGGCTCCTCCGAAAGATTCAAGGACGCCTGGACGGTTCGCTTCCGCTCTTTACTTCCGATTCCCTAAGGCATTATGCCGAGGTCCTTTTAGAACTCTTTGGGCAGTGGGAAAAGCCTCAACCGACGGGATGGCCAGGACGCCCTGCCAAGCCCCAACGGGTTGCCTCTCCGGACCTGCAGTATGCTCAAGTGCACAAGGAGCGTCAGAGAGGACGAGTGGTCAAGGTAACACGAAGCGTCATCTTTGGGAAACGCCGCCCCGTCGAAGCCCAGGCGGCTTCGTTGAAGCGAGCCGATGGGAGCGCAGGGCAGATTAATACCGCCTACATCGAACGAGACAACCTAACGCTTCGCCAGGAACTCCGCCGTCTGGCTCGCAAGACCTTGGGATTTTCAAAGAACCGTCGTGAGCTTCAGAACGCTCTCGATTTTATTGATGCCCATGATAATTTTGTAAAACCCCATGGTTCCCTCCGATGTAAAGCTTCATCGGATGGGAATCGGGTTTGGGCTAAGCGAACTCCTGCCATGGCAGCAGGGATCAGCGATCATGTCTGGACTTTAGATGAATTGCTCTGCTACAAACCATAATCATCAATATATTAAAGGGTCACTACCCAATGGTTTATCCTATTCAAAAATTCGAGATTAGAAATGTGAAAATACCTTGCCATGATAAACACCTGTCTCAGAAGGGCGGCATAGTGCAAAGTTGCGCTTGAACCATCATTATCTTTCTGTCCCCGAATGGAGATTTCATTTTACCTCCTTTAGAGATTAGCTATCCAT
>JAURYC010000063.1 GCA_030654105.1 Deltaproteobacteria bacterium | reverse complement strand
ATCATTTTGAAATTTTCAATTTAACTTTTGCATTTTGCATTGAACTTTAGCCAAATTTTTCAAAGAGCTAAAGTGTTACAAAAAATAAAGTGTCAGGGTCAGTAAATGACATTCACACTCACACTGACACTCACACTCATTGATAGGAAACCAAGATGAAAGAAAAAATAAAAAAAGTCGTTCTGGCTTATTCCGGCGGATTAGACACTTCGGTGATTTTGCAATGGCTGCGGGAAACCTACGGTTGTGAAGTCGTGGCCTTTGTGGCCAACTTAGGCCAGGAAGAGGAGCTTGAGGGCCTGCGGGAAAAAGGGCTCAAGAGCGGAGCGAGCAAGGTTTATGTGGAAGACCTGAGAGAGGAATTTGTCCGGGATTTCATTTTTCCCATGCTCCGGGCCAATGCCATCTATGAAGGCGGCTACTTGATGGGGACCTCCATCGCCCGCCCCTTGATCGCCAAACGCCAAGTGGAAATTGCCGCAGCAGAAAGGGCGGACGCCGTCGCTCACGGCGCCACGGGAAAAGGAAACGACCAAGTCCGCTTCGAAATCACTTACTTAGCCTTAAGCCCGCGCATTCAGATCCTTGCTCCTTGGAAAATTTGGGACTTTAAATCCCGTACGGATTTGATTCAGTATGCAGAAAAACACGGGATCCCGGTGCCGGTTACCCCCCAAAAACCCTATAGCAGCGACCGAAACTTGCTCCACATCAGTTTTGAAGGAGGAATTTTGGAAGATCCCTGGATGGAGCCACCGGAGGACATGTTTGTCCTAAGCCGGTCTCCAGAAAAAGCCCCTGATAAACCCATCTATGTGGAGATCGATTTTGAACAGGGAAATCCCGTGGCCGTGAACGGCCAGCAGATGTCCCCTGCCCAACTTTTAGGCGAACTGAATCGCCTGGGGGGAGAGAACGGTATCGGGCGGGTGGACATGGTGGAAAACCGTTATGTGGGCATGAAATCCCGGGGAGTTTACGAAACTCCTGGAGGGACGATCCTCCATGGCGCCCACCGGGCGGTCGAGTCCATAACCATGGACCGGGAGGTGATGCACCTGAGAGATTCCCTCATCCCCCGTTACTCCGAGATGGTCTATTATGGATATTGGTTCTCTCCCGAACGAGAGGTTTTGCAGAAGATGATCGATGAAGCCCAGCGCTCGGTCACCGGTACCGCCCGGTTGAAGCTATTCAAGGGCAATTGTATGGTAACCGGGAGAAAATCTGCCGATTCCCTTTACTCTTGTGATTATGCCACCTTCGAGGAAGATCAGGTTTATGACCAGAAGGATGCCGGCGGGTTCATTCGCTTGAATGCTTTGCGGCTCCGGATCCGGGCGCTGATCAAAGAAAAGCGCGGTGGCTAATTTTTCAGAATTCCCTTTTTCCGATTCGCCAAGCCTTCCCATGAGAAATGCATTTAAATTCCATCGGCTCAACGTTTCCCCCCTCACCCATCCCTCTCCCCCGCACGCGGGGGAGAGGGATGGGGTGAGGGGGTTTCCATCCCCCTTGAAAAGAAGCATTCCTACAATATTCTTAATACTTCTCCTCTCACTGTTTTTTGGGGGATGCGGCAAGAAAGCTTCACCCCTTGCACCGGATAGCACGATACCGGCGCCGGTCTTCGATCTTCAGGTTTGGCCGAAAGAAGGGAAGATCTTTTTAAGGTGGACGGTTCCCACAAGAAATATCGATGGCTCCAGGCTAACGGACCTGTTAGGCTTTAAAGTATTGCGACAGGCTCGCCCTTTGACCTCAGGTCCCTGTGAGCCATGTTCCCTTAACTTTGAGCCAGTGGCGGAAATCGATATGGACTTTCCCAAAGGGGCTCGGCTCGAAAGAGGAATGGTACTATGGCAGGACACGGCCGTTAGGCCTCAGAACGAATACACTTACTTTGTCCAAGGTTACAATCTTTATCGATCTCCCAGCCCTGAGTCGAACCGGGTAAAGATCTTTTGGGATGATCCTCCAGCCGCTCCCGGCAAGGTTAATTTGCGGAAGGAAGACCGGGCCTTGGAAATTACCTGGGAGCCCGTTTCTCTCTTGGTTGACAGACGGGAGATGGTAGATTTCAAAGGATTCAACATTTATCGCAGGAGCGAAGGGGAACTTTTTTCGCTCTCTCCCCTGAACGCCGACCCTATCCCGGACAAGAGATACTGGGATGGAAAAGTTGAACTGGGAAAGCAGTACTCCTATGAAGTGCGCACCGTGCGGAATTTTCGGGGGACCCTCATCGAAGGCCCGAGTTCGGCTGTAGTCCAGGGAGTTCCAGAAAAACGTCTTCCCCCTTCAGTACCGACTGGCCTGGTGGCGGTTTGGCAGGAAGATGGCGTGGCGTTACGCTGGGATGAAAATCCCGAGCCGGACATTGCCGGCTATAACCTTTACCGCCGCGAAAAAGAGGGAAAGGAATTTGTGAAGATGAATCCCCGGTTGATTATGGAACCTTATTTCCTCGATGGTTCAGCCGATCTTCAGCGTTCCTACATTTATCGTCTGCAAGCTGTGGATTCCAGTCCCTCCCGAAACGAGAGCGATTTTTCCAAGGAAGTGGAGATTTCCTTCGAGGCCTCTCTCAAAAATTGAAAGTTTTCCCTCTATTCAACCTTGTTCGGGTTTATGGTAAGTTCAGGAGTAGTTTCTTGTCTGGGTAGTGGCGAGCATTCCGGGTGGCGATTTTGTGACCTTGCAGGATGGCTGTGGAAGCGATTAAACAATCAATGGCTGTCAGCGTCATCCCTTTCTCGCGATAAGAGGCTCTCAATTCTCCGCCTTTGGCCGCAATTTCTTGGGAAACGGGCTCAATCAGGCAGGCCCCGATAAAATCATCCGTTGACTCTCTTTCTTTTTCCTTCATGCCCGCATAAAGTTCATAGATGGACAGCACGCTCAAATAGGCTCTATTCATATCCCAGAAGGGGATGAGGAAATCCCGGGCATACGATTCTCCCCTCAGGAAATCTATGGCCACATCAGTGTCGATGAGTACGGTCTGCATAGTTGCGGCCTTCTTCCCTCCTCATTTCGCTGACGAAATCTACGCTTTTCTTGGGGCGTCTTTCCCAACTACCAAAACTGGCAATGGCCTTCTGCACTTTTTCCTTTTTAAGGTAATCTTTTAAAGCCTCCGTCGCCACCGCACTGAAATTTTTGGATGCCTTTTTGACTTCCTTATAAACCTCTTCGGGAATCGTGATGGATGTTTTTATGAGGCCCATGTTCCCCCCCTTTTTTACCATTATAGGACCCTATGGTAATACTGTCAAGGAGTATCGATGGATAATACTTTGGGGATTCTTGGAAAAGGGGATGGGGCGGGAAAGGGCCCCGCGAATCTTTTCGGACGCCCTCTATCAATTGAATAATTTAAGGGCGGCCCCCATTCTTTATGTTGCTAAATCAGGAAAGGAGAGAAGCTGAGGAAAAAAATAGTGGAAACAGGAAGGGAATGTGGGTATACTCAAAAAGAATCCCACTTTCCATGAATACAAAATTCAACCGATTGTGAATTGGAGGATCCATTCAATTTCCACCCAATGGAGTTGTAATATTATTATGGACCTAAAAATGATAATCAATGAATTGGAATTAAAAGACATTTCCTCTGTAGTAGCGGAAGAGCTAACCGCGTTATATCTCTATGGTTCATCCGTTAAAGGCCGATTAAGGGAGGAGAGTGATGTTGATATCGCTATTCTCCCGTCGCATAAAATCGATGAAGAAGAAAGACTCATTTTGATAGCAAAAGTAGAAGGCGTTATCGACAAGCTTCTCAGGGAAAAAGGTACCCGAAGAGAAATAAGTATTCTTGATCTCAGGGGGAAGTTTGTCCCCCTGACCCTTCAGTATAAAGTCATTACAGAGGGAATACTTTTGTATGAAAAGGACACCTTGGAGAGGATTGAATTTGAAAATACCGTCAAAGGTGAATATTTTGATTTTAAGTCGTTTCTCCAGCATTTAAGGAAGAAGAAATATGGACATATACACCAGGAAGTTTGAACTCATCGAAGATTCCCTCCAAAAATTGTCAGCAATAAGGAGAGAAAATCCAAGTCTTGATCAATACAGAAACTCCTGGAAAGACAGAGACGCTGCGGAGCGGAATCTCCAGAAGATCATTGAAGCGTTTATTGATGTGGGGAAAATGATCATTGCCGAGAAAAGATTCAGGGAGCCGGGGAATAATAGGGAGGTTTTTTTAATCCTCGCCGAAAAGAAGATTTTCTCATCTGAATTCATGACCCTTGTGGATAAGATGATAGGCATGAGAAATATAATTGTTCATGGATACGACAGAATTAATGACGAAATTGTCTATGGAGTCCTCAAGAGGAACTTAAAGGATATTAAAAAGTTGATTGCTAATCTGAAGAAGATCTACCGGGCAAAAGGATGAAATACATTCACGGTACTTCCCCAGCAATGACCCTCACCCTGGATTCCCGCCTGCCCGGGCAAATCGCAAGCCATTCGTGCAGAACATGTATTGAAATTGTTTAGAACATTCTGCCCGAGCGTCCTCCAACCCCCCCCCGCTTCCACGTTCTTACCGCCTAATCTCATAAACGTTAAGTGTAAGCGTGAACTTTTTTCTCGTGACAGGCGGATGTCCCCCTTTACATTTGAGAGTCCACCTTCTGTGTTGGATAATAAAGGAAAAAAGAAAAGTCAACAAACAAGACCGGACCCCAAACTCTATTTTCTCGTTGACCTCTGAGGATATGAGAAATTGGCTCGAATATTTGAGTTTTTGGAAATAGAAAACCACTGTAAGTTATTCGGAACCTACACCACCCAAAAGCAAAAAGGGCACCGCGAATCATGTCAGACGCCCCCCTGCCAATTGAATAATTTAAGGGCGTCCCTCTCTTTCCGGCCTAAAGTATGTAACCATCCTGAGGATGCACCAGAACAGGATAGAGGAGATGAAAGAGATTCCTCTCTCTGAGTTTCGGACAATGGCCGATGGCAGACAGGTTGCCTTCAAGGATACCGACCTACGAAACTATGAGGGCACA
>JAURYC010000062.1 GCA_030654105.1 Deltaproteobacteria bacterium | reverse complement strand
GGGCGATTCACCATAGAGGGTACAGAGAAAAGATTGAGCTTATTTTGTTTTTCTACTCTAAAATTATTCTCTGTACTACTAACGTGCAATTTCTCAAAATTTTATTAAGCAATCCCCCCCACCCTATCCCTCCCCCTCGAGGGGGGAGGGTTGGGAGGGGGTGATTTCTTTTGGTTACGGCTATGCCGCGCTGTGACCTCTGTGGCTAATAATAAAAGGAGTTCAAAATGGAAATTTCGGTTCCTGAATTTAAAATTGTTCCTTACGTTTCTCTCGACCTCCGTTCTACCGCTTTGATTGTGGTGGATATGCAGGTAGACTTTGCCAGCCCCAAAGGAAAGCTCTTCGTTCAGGAATCGCGCCCAACGATTCCGAAGATCCGTAGCCTCGTATCCAATGCCAGAAAGATGAAAGTACCCGTAATCTTTACCCAGGATTGGCACCGGGCCGATGACGCCGAGTTTCTTATCTGGCCCGCCCATGCCGTCGAAGGAACCCCCGGCGCCCAGGTTATTCCTGAACTCAAACCCCTGAGCAGCGATTACTTTATTCGCAAAAGAACTTACGATGCTTTTTTTGCCACGGACCTTGACCTTCTCCTCCGCCAAAAAGGAATAAAATATTTAATTATCTCAGGAACGGTCGCCAACATTTGTGTCTTACACACCGCTGGTTCGGCCCGCTTACGGGGGTATGAAATCATCATCCCCCTGGATGCCATTTCGGCCTTAACGTCTTTCGACCATGCTGCCACCCTGCGCCAAATTTCCTTTATCTATCAAGGGAAAATCACCAATTCGTCAGGGATAAAACTTCGGAAAAAATGACTTCTTAAAAATTTGCGTTTTTTATTTGACCTCGGAATAAAGTTTGGGAACTCTTTTTGAAATTTACCCGAAGATTATTCCAGATCACCGCAAAATACATATTTCCCCACTTAAAAATACAGGGTTCACCCTATTTCCTTTTTAGACGATTTTGAATTACTATAATCGTAAGCTTCGGTAAGAAATAAATAAGAATGGAGGCTGAGAAAATTTGGCTTGCAATCGACGCCAGTTTTTAACCCTGTCGGCTATGGGGGGTATAACCTTTTTAGCCGGTCCGATAAATATTGCACTCGCCCAGGCGAGAAAGGAGGAAAAGATGGCATACACCGCTAAAGATTACGGCAAACTACTGGGAATGGAGGGTTTGAGCGATACCCTCC
Organism: Deltaproteobacteria bacterium; assembly: GCA_030654105.1. Lineage (NCBI taxonomy): Bacteria > Pseudomonadati > Myxococcota > Myxococcia > Deltaproteobacteria bacterium. The sequence goes on along the minus strand of JAURYC010000062.1, from coordinate 3,802 downwards.
TGAAAAATCATTTCACCCTTTACCAGGGGTATGTGACCAACACCAACAAATTGGTGGACACCCTGAGCCAAATGGTAAAGGAGGGAAAGGCCGGCACTCCGGAATACGCCGAGTTAAAGAGGCGCTTTGGCTGGGAATTCAACGGCATGCGCCTTCATGAATATTACTTCGAAAACCTCGGTGGCAAAGGAGCGATGGACAAGAACGGAAAGCTGGCCAAAAAAATGGCCGAGGTCTTCGGAAGCTATGAGGATTGGGAAAAGGATTTCAAGGGTGTCGGATCGATGCGGGGAATCGGCTGGGTCGTTTTGTATCAGGATAATGTTTCCGGAAAATTATTCAATTGCTGGATCAATGAACATGATGGCGGACACCTGGCCGGTTGCACCCCTATCCTCATCCTGGATGTTTTTGAACATGCCTTCATGATCGATTATGGTTTGAAGAAGGCGGATTACATTGCCGCTTTTTTCAAAAACATCGACTGGAAGGCCGCCGAAGGAAGAATGAAATAAGTTTCTTCCTAAAGTTTTAAGCTTACCTCTAAGGGGCCTTTCTTGAACCTGCTTGAAGGATGGCCCCTTTGCTTACCTCCAAAGATTCGAATCTTTTAACCCCATCGGTGGCTACCTCAACTTTGCTTTCTCTTAATCATGAGCGTTTTATATCCGGACTGAATGACGGTCCCGTCTTCCTTGATGATCTGAAGAAAAAGTTTTATAATCCCTCGATCAGGTTTGCTTTTGCTCGGGATTTTTTCCGCCACTTTCGCCTTTACCTGAATGGTTTCCCCGAAAAACAAAGGGGCTTCAAATTTCCAGGCATCGATCCCCAGGAAAGCTATCGCGGTCCCCTCCAGGTATCCCGTTCGGAAGAGCAAACCGTGGGAAACGGCCAGACCCAGCAGGCCGTGGACGATTCGCCTCCCGAATTGGCTTTTTCTCATGAATGCCTCGCTGGTGTGCAATTCATTGTAATCCCCGCTCATGGCTGCAAACATCACAACGTCTGTTTCCGTCATCGTCCGGCTTGGAGTCACAAACTCCTCTCCTACTGACCATTCATCAAATAATTTCCCTGACATAAATAAATCTCCTTAAAGTTATTGTTTAACTCTTTTCAATCCTAAATTCATTCCTTGGTCTTCCAAAATCCTCTGTAATTTAGACACCTCCAAATTCTGCGGAGCTTTCTTTTGTTTCAAGGCTAAAGCGGCTGCCGTACCCGCAGCTTGCCCTGTGGCCGAACAAACCGGAATGAGCCGGAGTTGTCCCATGATCTCATCTGCTGCGGATATACACCTGCCGGCCACAAGGAGATTTTCCACGTTCTGAGGGACGAGGGAGCCATAGGGTAATCTCATGTCACTATGCGCATATGGTTTGACCACTGTATCATCAAATATCTTGTTCTTGACTTCATCCGGCGAGGGTGAAGCTTTTCCGATGATTTGTCGGGTGGCCCGAACTCCCACCTGGGTGGGAGTAACCTCAATTCTGGATTTTTCAAAACCCGGCACATTCCTTTTTAAAAAATTGGCCATCCTCATGACGTGTTCCCTGGTAATTACTTCGGCTTTGGTCAAATCCCTGGGATCGGTACCATCCATACCCAAAAGGTTCCCGGACCACACGTTAATTTCATCCTCATAAACAAGCTTTTCGGCATGAATCCCAGGCGCGCCGAACTCCATATTGATTCCTAAATCGAAGGAGAGATTTCCTCTATTTATCTCTTCCTGGACCAATTTCTTGAGATTGCCCCAGTTGCCTATCCGGTCCAGAACAACCGGAACATTCACTCCCACCATGTTGAACATCATGGTCATAGGCTTTCTTACCAAGCGGAAAGGAGCCCCGGCAAAGCTGGCGACATCGGCATCTCCGGTTGCGTCCACTACCATCTTGGCCAGAATGGCCTGCCGACCCGCTTTATTCTCCATAATGATCCCTTTAATCCGCTGCCCTTCCATAAGGGTTCCCACGATGTATGTGTGCAGCAGGAAATCAATTTTATTTTCCTGCAGCATTTGCAGGAATTCATACTTAATGACCTCTGGATCCATGGCATGCATATTCAGCCATTCTACCTCCTCGCCTGAGTGGCGGCAGGGGGTATAAACGGCTTTCTCCCGCAGCCTCTTGGCGATTTCGCTATTGATCCCGTTATTCAAAGGCGGGGTGGTAATTACCAATGCTGAAGTTACCAGCCCGCCTAAGAATCCATATTTCTCCAGGAGTAAGACCTCGGAGCCATTACGGGCGCCACATACCGCTGCGGACACCCCTGCGAATCCTCCTCCGCAAACCAGCAACTCTACGTTGGCCATTACAGGAGTCTTCCTCTCCGGCTCAGTAATCCACTCCATATCTTACCTCTCTGTTTCTTATGATTGAAATTAGTAAGGTGTCCCCGGAATTCGAAAATTGACCTGACCCCAGGCCTAAAGTGTGGCCTGGTCGTGGGCCCTGGGTGGCTTTCCCAGGTAACGCTTAACCTTGATGTCTGCCTCCCTGCCGCGAGCCTCGGCAATCTCGTAAGCGGTTTGCATCCGAAGAAGCGTGTCCATCTTCGGGCCGAAAGCTTTCTCGATCCGCAATGCCATGTCTGGCGAGAGCGCGGCGCGGGCGTTGAGAAGGGCAGAGAGCGCGGGCCTGCTCACGCCAAGAACCTTTGCTGCCTGGGTAACGGAGAGACCGAGAGGCTCGATCACTTCCATCCTGATGAACTGTCCCGGGTGGGCCGGGCGTACCATACGCATCATGCTTTTGTTTCCTTTCAATGGTAATCCTCGTAATCCAGGTCGAGGATTTCTCCTTCGGTCTGGTCGATTCGGAAGGTGATCCGCCAGTTGCGGGTGACGGTGAGGCTCCAGCTTCCCTTGCGGTCGCCGGTGAGCTGATGGGCGTTCCAACTTGGGACGTCGCGGAGCTCCTGGGCATCTTCCATCTCCTGCAGGAAGGTCAGAATATTACGGACCTTCTCTACGACCGACGGGGGTAAGCCGGAAACATCATTCTGCTGCATGAAACGCCTCAGTCCCCGATGAGCCACGTTCCGAATCTTCATAAGTTAAGTTTACTTTAAGGAGTGTCGCTTGTCAAGCGACACTTTACAGAAGGATTGATTAGCCCGGATACAGAGGTGCTCGGTTCCCTTTCCTCTCGAATCAGAAATCTGCCCAATCCTCCCTATCCGGATTGGGGGACGTGGTGGAAACTTAACACCTTTGGTCCTCCCCCTCCTTTTTTCGAATTGCCTTGGCGATTGCCGAGGTGCAGACCCCTCACTGCCTCGCTATCTCCGCCATCGCAATCCTATACTCTCGACTCAAAATCCCTGCAAACTTAGCCCATACCCGTCCCAGCAAGGACCAGGCCAGGATGCGATTGCCGGTTTGTTTAGATAGGTCTCCTAAACGAGTGACAACGTCTTTCCGATCCTGGATATCCTGAAAGATCCGCTTGCCTTCCATTCCTCGAATCATCACATGATGTAAAGTGCATATTTTCCACTACGTCCCCTTTCCCACACTTGCCAGCCGCGCGCATGCCCGGTCCGGTTGACCCCGTTGGGCTATCAGTCCTTGCCTCATGTACTGTATTTGGCAATCTTGGGACAGCGCCGCGATTCTCAGGGTCCACTTTTCCTACGATTCCTGTGACCCTCGTGCTCGGTAGTCTGGAAATGAGTTGTCTGTCCCTCTATTTCCCAGATTTCCAGCGAGTTCTGATTTCCAATTGTGCGAAGCACGTTTTTTGATCTGTGCTAACTACCAGATCATGAGATAGAGGAGAAGGGG
>JAURYC010000061.1 GCA_030654105.1 Deltaproteobacteria bacterium | reverse complement strand
TTGGGATTAAATCGGCAAATAACCAATGTGAATGGTGGCGGGGTTGGCCTTGGGCATCCGGTCGGGTCTACAGGATGCCGGATCATGGTAACTTTGATGTATGCGATGAAAAAACGGGGTAAGACCTTGGGATTAGCCACGCTTTGCGGCGGCGGCGGCGTGTCGATGGCCGCTGCCTTGGAAATGATATAAAAAAGAAAGGCTCAGGGTATTCAGAAATATCCTTCCATCAACCGTTTCATCCATTCAGGAATGATAGGTTGATCAATACGGTCGAAAGCAGAAACATAGGGCTTGATGTCCAGCACAGGGGTGCCGTCAATGGCATCGAGGCCCCTTACTATCAATACATTTTTTTCTATCCCGATCAATTCCACGGCTGTAATCCCGATGGGATTGGGGCGATGCTTGGCTCTTTGGGCAAAGATTCCCAAGGCAGGCATGTCGGCACGGCCCCGGGGACGCCGGGCAAGATCAGTAGAAGGATTAAAGGTAGCTTGATGCATAAAGAAAACGACGATGATGTGAGAAAATTGCCCTAGACCCTGTAATCCCGGCACGAACGGTTCATCCAGATGGATCTCCGAGACAACCTTGCCCCAATTTTCGTCGGCAGGTTCTGTGGCGGTTGACTTAACGATGCCAATGGGTTGCAGGTTCATCATAAAATCCCCTTTTCAAAGACTCCAGGCTGCCTTGGCTCCTTCTTCCGTTGCCTCTATGATCCGCCTGGGTTGGCAGGCGTCACCGATTACCCAGTGGCGAATTCCTCTGGCCGGCAAGATCTGCTGCCAATCATCACGAGGTTTCAAGCCAACGGCTATGATCACCTGGTCCACCGGAGACAGAGTTTGTTCTTCTCCGCCGCTCAGGATGGTCACGGAGCCCTCGGCGATCCTTTTCACAACCGTGTTAAAAAGAAGTTTACAATTTTTATCCCGCAGACGGGTGTGCAGCATGTAGCCGTGGGAGGTGATCTTAAGGACGGGCGAGCGTTTCAAAGTCTCCACCAGGGTTACCTGGGTACCCTTTTGGCTTAAAAAGTCCGCTGTCTCCATGCCGATCAGTCCCCCTCCGACCACGACGGCGTGTGATTTGGGCGCGACCTCTCCCGAGAGAATTTGCCAGGCATCGCCTACCAGGAGGAGGTCAATCCCTTCAATCGCAGGTATGATTTTTTCTCCTCCCATGGCTAAAATAACGACATCCGGATTGCCCTCTTCAATCATTCGGTCGGTAACCTGAGTTCCCGTGAGAATGGTGGCACCGATCTTTTTAACTTGGGAAGCAAGCCAGAAGATCCATTCTCCGTAGATACTTTTAAAAGGTGGGACGCAGGCAAAAAGCAACTGGCCGCCCAGATTCCTTTCTTTTTCAAAAAGGGTGACCTGGTGCCCGAGCCTGGCCGCCTCATAAGCGGCAGTCAATCCGGCGGGGCCTGCTCCCACGACCCAAACTTTTCGGGGCACTGCAGCCGGGCCTTGCGGGTAAATGGTTTCCTGACCGGTTTCGGGATTGATGGCGCAGCGAATCTTTCCCTCTCCCAGAATCAACCGTTCTATGCAGCCCTGATTGCAGGCAATACATTTGCGGATTTCTTGGGGCCGACCTTCTCGCGTTTTGACTAAAAAATCAGGGTCAGCCAAGAATTGCCTTCCAAAGGCAATGAGGTCGGCCTCTCCGCGACCGATCACCTCATCGGCCAGGGTTAAATCCGAGAAACGCCCCACGGCAATCACCGGTACATCCACAACCTCCTTTACCTTCTTTGCCCGCCAGACATTAAAACCGGGTTCATATTCTGCCGGCGCACTGGTAATTCCACCCGGGCTGCCGTGCGTTCCAAGAGAAGCATGAATCAGGTCGGCTCCGGCTTTCACCAAATTCGGCAGGATCGCCTGCATATCCTCAACGCTGTATCCCCCTTTGATGCATTCCTCTGTAGATATACGCAAGGATATGGGAAAATCACTGCCCCAGCGCCTGCGCACTTCCTGCAAAACTTCTACCATAAACCGACTGCGGTTGCTCAGATTGCCGCCATATTCGTCCTCGCGCTGGTTGCAAAGGGATGATAGGAACTGAGTTAGCAGATACCCGTGCGCGCCATGCACCTCCACGGCATCAAATCCGGCCTGCCGGGCCCGGAATGCGGCGGCGCCAAAGGCGGCGATAATCTCTTGGATTTCGCCCCGGGTAATTTCCCGCGGGGTGAGGCCGAAGACCAGGCTTCGGATCGGAGACGGAGCAATAGCTTTTCCTTCTTTGAGAAGATAAAGACTTTCTCTTCCGGCATGGTGTAATTGCAAAGCGACTTTACAGCCTGCCGCATGCGCTACGTCCGCAAGTTTTTTCAAACCCGGGATGAAGCGGTCGTCATACGCGCCCAGTTCGCTATTGATGGCCACGCCGCTGGGGTGGACGGCCGAGATTTCGGTGATAATCAGTCCTGGCCTTCCCCTGGCCCTCCGTTTTAAATAGGCCAGGTTAGCCTCGCTGACCGTACCATCGGCATTGCCCAGGTTGGTTCCCATGGGTGGCATCACAGCTCGATTCGGGAGCTCCAGGGTCTTAATCATGATGGATGAAAATAAGTTTTGTAAATGATTCATATTTCTTTTGTCCTCCTTGGATCGCCAAAACGGTTACGAAGGGATTCCGTTAGAAGGAAAGATTTAGGCGCGGAGAGCGGATATTTATTTTAAAGCCTCCCATAATATAGCATAAAGACCGTAAAGAAGTGTGCGAATAATGGGGTTCGTCTATCACTGTGCATTCATCAATTTATTGAAAAGTGAAGGGGGGCCAGGTGGAGGAATTTCTTGACACCCCAATCTATCCTATCGTAGTATTTCAGCCGTCCCCCAGCGAATCTAAATCAGGAGGCAACCATGCCTTTCAAACTTGGACCGAGAAGAGGAATCTATATTGACATCACCAAAAAGATGAAAGGGGAGCGGCTCGCCGATGATGAAAAAAAGAATTTTGAGGCTTTTGACCTGATCTACCGTTCCTTATGCGCATTGCTTTACAATTACGTTCCAACCTCCGGCCATCCTGGCGGATCGATATCCTCCGGGCGCTTTGTCGCCGGTATCGTTTTTAATGCCATGGATTATGATGTGTCCCACCCTGACCGGGAAGACGCGGATATCCTCTCTTATGCCGCAGGCCACAAGGCTTTGGGCCTTTACGCCATGTGGGCCCTGCGCAACGAGGTGATGCGTATCGGGGCACCCGAACTTCTTCCCGACGAGGAACGGTACCAGCTACGTCTGGAGGATCTTCTGGGCTTCCGCCGCAACCCCATCACCCAAACCCCGCTTTTTCTGCAATTCAACGCGAAACCGCTTGATGGCCACCCAACGCCGGCCACTCCGTTTATCCGTCTCTCGACTGGCGCTTCGGGTGTGGGTTTGGGGACCTCGATTGGTCTTGCCCTCGGCGCGATGGACTATTATGGCCAGGAGGCCCCGCGCGTCCATATCGTGGAAGGAGAAGGGGGCATGACCCCGGGACGGGTCAGCGAGGCCATGGCCGCAGCCGGTACAGCCTCCTTGAAAAACATCATTCTCCATATTGACTGGAATCAAGCCTCAATCGACTCTAACCGCGTCTGCCGCGATGGGGATGTACCCGGCGATTATGTCCAATGGAATCCGCTGGAATTCGCTTACCTGCATGATTGGAACGTTATTCTGGTGCCGGACGGCCTGGATATTGAACAGATCGTCACCGCCCAACGAGTGGCCAGGACCATCAAAAACAACCAGCCTACAACGATCGTTTATCGAACAAAAAAGGGGTGGCAATACGGCATTGAGGGGAGGGCATCCCACGGTGCGGGGCATAGCCTCTGTGCGGAGGGTTTCTACCAGGCCCTCCAACCGCTTCTCGAGAAAGTGGGAGGAGAGCTTCCCAGATGTGCAAGCAACAATCAACGTTGCCAGGGCGGCAAGGAGACGGTAACCCTTGAAGAGTGCTTCTGGGAATCATTGATGACGATTCGCGCTGCCTTGGAGAGGAGCCGTCCGGTAGTGGATGCCTTGGCGCGAAAACTCTTGGAAGCCCGTCGCCGCCTTAATAGGCGAGGCCGCAAGCCACGCCAACAAGCTCCGACCCTTGAAGCAATTTTTGATATGGCCAAGAGGGGCGAAGATATCATTCCGGAAGAACTGACCCTGTCACCCGGTAAGGCAACAACCCTGCGCGGGGAACTGGGTCGGGTACTGCAGCATTACAATAAGGCCAGCCATGGGGCAATCATTACGGCAGCGGCCGACCTTTTGGGCTCAACGAGCGTCAATACCATCGCCCAGGGTTTCCCCGAAGGTTATTACAACGCTGCTACCAACCCGGGGGCGCGGCTCCTATCAACCGGAGGCATCTGCGAGGACGCCATGGCGGGCATCCTTGCCGGCCTTTCTACCTATGGACGCCATATGGGGGTCGGCTCGTCCTACGGAGCATTCATCGCTCCGTTGGGTCATATCGCCGCCCGCCTGCATGCTATCGGCAATCAGGCTCGGCAGGCCATTACCAAAGAGCCCTATCGCCCCTTTTTCCTCGTCTGCGCCCACGCCGGCGTCAAAACGGGGGAAGATGGGCCAACCCACGCCGATCCTCAGGCCTTGCAGCTTCTCCAGGGAAACTTTCCCCGCGGCACGATGATCACCCTCACCCCCTGGGATCCTCAGGAGATTTGGACCCTGGTGTCGGCTGCGTTGAACAAACGTCCGGCGGTGATTGCGCCATTTGTCACCAGGCCGAATGAAAAAGTCGTCAACCGTGAGGCCTTAGGTCTTGCCCCGGCCACCGAGGCTGCCTCCGGTGTCTACCTTCTCCGCCGGGCCGAGGCCAAGAGCAATGGAACTCTGGTGCTCCAGGGCAGCGAGGTTGCCTATGCGTTTGTCGAGCATACGCTAGCAATGTTGAAGGCCAAAGGGATGGATCTGAATGTCTATTACGTGGCCAGTGCAGAGCTTTTCGATCTTTTGCCGCGTGCAGAGCAGGAGCGGATATTTCCGGAAGCGTGTGCTCAGGAGGCGATGGGGATCACCGGCTTTACTCTACCCACAATGGATCGCTGGATCCGTTCGGCCTGGGGCCGGCAGATGACCCTCCACCCTTTCCAGAAAGGCCATTATCTCGGCAGCGGGCAGGCGGACAAGGTTCTGGCGGAGGCGGGTCTGGACGGGGAGAGCCAGTTCAAAGCGATTGTCCGTTACGTGGAGGGAAAGCGATAAAGGAAATCAGTAAGCTTGGCCAGCCCTTCCTTAATTAGGGGCCCATCGATCCCCGAGTAGGCGAACCTCACGTACTGTTCCGTCTCGCCAGGCAGCGGACGCCCGAAATGACGCCGCGTACAGAAGCTTACCCCGGTCTCGTGCAGGCAGAGCTTGCGAAACTCTTCCACATCCCCAACCCCTGTGCGCCGCATCGCCCCCGTAACGTTGGGGAAAACGTAGAAGGTTGCCTCCGGCTTGAAGCACTTGATGCCCGGGATGGCATTCAGCAGGTCGACCAGCACATCGCGCCGCTCTCGGAGCGTAGCGACGATGAAATTTGGCCCTTCGCTACCGCCCTGGAGCCCGGCTAGGGCGCCGTACTGGACAAAGTGGTTGGCGCAAGATTCATCATTCACGTTAATTTTGGAAATGTGGTCGATAAACCTGGCCGGACCGATGGCCGCTCCCAATCGCCATCCGGTCATGGCAAATTTCTTGCTGAACGTGTACAGGATGACCGTCCGTTCGGCCATGCCGGGCAGGCTGGCGATGCTCATCGGTTCACCGCGGTAACGAATGTCGAAGTACGCCTCATCCGATAGAACGAAGAGATCGTTCTTCACAACGAGCCGGGCCAATTCCTCCATTTCTTCCTTCGGCGAGGAGGCTCCGGTGGGATTCTGGTAATTGTTATAAATGAGGATTTTGGCCCCCGCCTGGATGTCGTTGCGGATCGCCTCCATGTCGAGGATAAAGCCATCCCTGCCTTCCTTGTAACCGTAAGGAATACCCACGCCGCCGTGAAATTCGATTTGTGATTCGTAGATCGGGTAGCCCGGATTCGGGTAGAGCACTTTGTCGCCAGGATTCATCGCCACCATGATGAACTTTCCGATGGTCGGTTTGCCGCCGGGCTGGATGGATACATTGTCGGCCGTGAGATTCAGCTTGCGGGCTGCGCCCACATCTTTGGCCAGGGCTTCGCGCAGCTCGGGGATTCCGGCGGTGGGGGCATAACCCGTCTTTCCTTTCCTCATGGCCTCGGTGGCGGCGGCCATCACATTCGCGGGCGTGATGATGTTCATATCGCCCAGGTGAAAGGGATAAATTTTCTTGCCCTGCCGCCCCAGCTGGCTGGCCTCCAGCGAAACCGCAAAAGCGGTCTCTGTTCCGATCCGGCTCATCCGTTCAGCAGTGGGGATAGTCATGGGGGAAACTCCTCTCTTGAAAACATAACAGGAAAAGGGGATAAAGATTCAGATGATTAAGTTTAAAATATTGTTGCCCAAGAAGCAATAAAAGAGTTGATTTAGGCAGACGCATTGACGAATAATAACATTTCTGCTATACGGAGATAAAAATATTAGAAAAAAAGAAGGCAAAGAGGAGGAGGGGGAAAAATGATGACCCAAACTTATCAATTTAAAACTCCATCTGTAATCGTGAACGGGCCCGGAGCTGCTAAAGAGGTGGGTTCCTTCGCCAAGGGCCTCGGAAAAAAAGCTCTGATCGTTACTGACGTGGCTCTGGAAAAAATCGGTCTTCTCAATGACATCAAGAACTCGCTGGAAATGGCGGGAATTTCTTTTGCCATTTACGACAAGGTAGTTACCGAGCCAACGATGGATTTTGCGGAAGAGGGGCTGAAGATTTTCAAGGAAGTCCAAGCAGAATTTTTAATTGCCGTGGGAGGGGGCAGCCCTATAGATGCGGCCAAAGGCATTGCGGCCCTGGCCACAAACCCGGGAAAGATGAGTGACTTTGCCGGAGCGAATAAGATTCCTCGCCCGGGGGCTCCCCTGATTGCTATCCCGACTACGGCCGGGACTGGCAGCGAAGTTAGCCAGTTTACCATCATCACCGACACCACCCGGGACGTAAAGATGCTCATTGCCAGCCTCAATATCATGCCGCGGGTGGCATTGGTTGATCCTTTGATGACGCTGACGATGCCCCAGAAAATCACAGCGGCTACGGGTCTCGATGCCCTCACCCACGCCATTGAGGCTTTTGTTTCGGTAAAGGCTCAACCGATAACCGATACCCTCGCCCTTCAGGCGATCCGGTTCATTGCTGGCAATATTCGGCAGGCCTGGTCCAATGGGGATAATGTCGAAGCTCGGACGAACATGATGATCGGCGCTCTGCAAGCCGGGATGGCCTTTTCCAACTCCTCCGTTGCTTTGGTGCACGGGATGGCCAGGCCCATCGGAGCCTATTTCCATGTTCCTCACGGGATCTCGAATGCCGCCCTCCTTCCTACGGTTATCGAATTCAGCATTCCAGGGAACCCGAAACGTTATGCTGAAATCGCCGAGGCCATGGGCGAAATTACCGAGGGACTTTCTGTTCTCGATGCGGCTTATCTCGCGGCCGATGCAGTAGAAGGGTTAAATGTAGACTTGAAAGTTCCTACCTTAAGAGAACTGGGAGTGGAGGAGAAAAAGTTCAATTCCATAGTGGAACAGATGGCAGCGGATGCGATCGCCAGCGGAAGCCCGGGGAACAATCCGAGAAAAGCAACCCAGG
>JAURYC010000060.1 GCA_030654105.1 Deltaproteobacteria bacterium | reverse complement strand
TCCACGCCGCACAGGTCGGTCAGGTAATCAAAGAAAAGATCGGGGTCATCGTGTAAAAAACGGCAAATGGGTAGAATGTCCTCGGCCCGAAGGACCAGGGTGTTTTCTCCCCGGAAAGTCGAAGCTTCGAGAACGGATTCTGGAAAATTATTTTTCACTTTGTTCACTATGACTTCCAGGTCCATAATTTATTACCTTTCCGTGAGCTTCTCTTGGCTGATCTTCTCGTGCAGTTTAATGATTCCGTAGATCAGGGCCTCGGGACGGGGAGGGCACCCAGGAATATAGACATCCACCGGGAGATACCGGTCAATCCCCTGGACCGTGGCGTAGGTGTCGAAGATCCCGCCACTGGAAGCGCAAGCCCCCATGGCAATTACCCATTTGGGCTCGGGCATCTGCTCATATATCCGCACTACCGCCGGTAGCATCTTTTTCGTTACAGTTCCGGCGACGATCAGCAGGTCGGCCTGCCGGGGGGAGGGGCGGAAAACTTCCATGCCAAACCGGGCCAGGTCATAACGGGCGGAGACAGCTACAAGCATCTCCAGAGCGCAGCAGGCCAGTCCAAACCCCGCTGGCCAGAGAGAGGAACGCCGGGCCCAGTTGACCAGTTTTTCCAGGGAGGCGGTTAAGACATTATTTCCCAAATGCGCTTCTATTCCCATTCCAAGGCTCCTTTTTTCCAGACGTAAATGAAGCCCACGAGGAGGATGGCGATAAAGACGGCCATCTCCACCAGACCAAAGATCTTGAGTTCCTTGAAAATTACAGCCCAGGGGTAGAGAAAAACGGCTTCAATGTCGAAGATGATAAATAGCATGGCGATAATATAGAACTTCACGGAAAAGGGGTTGCGGGCTTGGCCGACAGGGTCCATTCCGCATTCATAGGGGATCATTTTCTGAGGAGTTATTTTTCGTTTTCCGATAATGGCTGAAAGGAAGATGGTAATGATAGCAAATCCTACCGCGATCACGAAAAATATGAATATGGGAATATAGTCCATTACCATATATTATAATCCTCCATAAAATTCAGACCCCGATGGGCACAAAAGAAGGGCTCCAGACTTCAAGAAACATCCAGGCTTCCTCTGTCCAACTTTGGCAAATGGGCGAATTATAAATTTAATGAAAAAGGCAACCATAAAAAAACGAATGAATCATCATTCATATCGAATTAACAGAAATAAAAAATCTTGTCAAGTTTTTTTTGGTTGCTCTCTCGGACAAAAATAGCTAAGGTGATTTTTCCTGCTGCCCAGTATACATTGACGGGTTTCTTCCATCTATGTTATAAGTCATAATAATTATCCATGGGCTCCCAAAAATTTTCAGCGGAAGATAAGAAACTGATTCGTAAAATCCAGGGAGATCTGCCTTTATCTCTCACCCCCTTTGAATCCGTAGCCCAGCAGCTCGGATGGGAGGAAAAAGAGCTTCTGAAGCGGGTCCGCCGTTTTATTCGCCGGGGACGGATCCGGCGTTTTGGAGCCATTTTACGCCATCAAAGGGCAGGTTACCAGGGAAATGCCATGGTGGTCTGGAAGGTACCGGAGGATCAGATCCCCAGGGTTACCCGGGCGATGATCGCTTTTCCAGCAGTAAGCCATTGTTACCTTCGTCCCTCTTTACCCCAATGGCCCTTTAATTTATACACCATGGTCCACGGGCCAAGGGCGCGGGATTGCCGCTTGATCGCTCAGCAGCTTTCCAGGGAAACCGGGCTGAAGGACTATCAACTTCTCTTTTCCAAGCGGGAACATAAAAAATCGAGCATGCGCTATTTTAAATAATTTTTGGTCTGTCTGGTCTGTTTGGTCGTTTGGTCTTTCCAGATGACCCGAAAGACGAAATAGACCAACTATTTAGGGGGGCATATGATAACGAAAAAATCCAAAAAGCTTTTCATCGAGGCCCAGAAGGTAATCCCTGGCGGGGTCAACAGTCCGGTGCGGGCGTTTCGAGCCGTAGGGCTTGATCCGCTCTTTGTTTCCCAAGCCAGAGGGTCGAAGATTTTCGATGCCGACGGAAAGGTCTACATCGATTATGTTTCTTCATGGGGACCCATGATTTTGGGGCATGCCCACCCGAAAGTGCACCAAGCCATGTCCCGGGCTCTTGCCCATGGCTGGAGCTACGGTGCGGCTACGGAGTTGGAAGTTCGCCTGGCTCAAAAAATTTCTCAAGCCATCCCTTCCATGGAATTGTTGCGCATGGTCAGCTCAGGGACAGAAGCAGCGATGAGCGCTCTGCGCGTGGCCCGGGGTTTTACAGGGCGAGATAAGATCATCAAGTTCGAAGGTTGTTACCATGGCCATGCCGACAGCTTTCTAGTCAAAGCCGGTTCCGGGGCCATTACTTTTGGAATTCCAGACAGCGCTGGAATTCCCCCGTCTGTAGCTGCCCACACTCTCGTTGCCCCCTACAATGACCTGAGTGCGGTTCAGGTCATCTTCGACCAGAACCCCTCGCAAATTGCCGGTGTCATCGTCGAGCCGGTGGCCGGGAATATGGGGATCGTCCTGCCTCGGGAAGGGTTTTTGAAAGGGTTAGAGGAAATTTGCCGAGAAAATGGGTCGCTGTTGATTTTTGATGAAGTCATCACAGGTTTCCGCCTGACCTATGGTGGAGTCCAGAAAATTTTTGGCATCAACCCCGACCTCACCTGTCTGGGCAAAATTATTGGGGGCGGAATGCCGGTAGGGGCCTATGGAGGGCGGAGGGAGGTCATGGGAAAAGTCGCTCCCCTGGGGCCCGTATATCAAGCCGGAACCCTCTCCGGAAATCCTCTGGCCATGACTTGCGGTTTGGCCACCCTGGAGATCCTTAAGGATAAGGCGATATATAATAAAATAGATAGCCTTACCCAGGATCTTTGCCAGGGGTTGAATGCCCTTTTTGCCCGCAAGGGAGTCCCGGCACGGATCAACCGTTCCGGTTCCATGTTCACCCTTTTCTTCACCCGGGAGGAAGTCTGGGATTATAGCTCGGCCAAAAAAGCGGATGTTGGCCAATATGCTAAATATTTCCAGAAGATGTTGCAGGCCAGGATCTGGTTACCCCCATCCCAGTTTGAGGCCTGCTTTGTCTCTCTTGCCCATACCCAAAAAGATATGGAGCGCACATTAGAGGCTGCCGAGGCCGCCCTGGAAAAGTGGGATCTTCAAAAAACCCCTTGACAATATTTTGCTGGGTATGCTAACTAAAATATCCTTGAATGAATATTCATTCATTATTGACAAAAGGGGGTGTGGCCAAAAAACCGGAATCTGGGCAATCTCAGCCGGTTAAAATAAAAAAGAAGTAAGGGATGCCAGCCCGCATGGCAATGGGGGAAGATAAGAAAAAGCTCTATAAGAAGGTCGTGCGTTACAGTGCTATCGGCCTGGAAATGGGCTTCTCCGTGGCCATAGGAGTGGCTATTGGTTATTTCTTGGATCGGTTTTTGCGTACGGGTCCATGGCTCACTTTAATATTTTTAATTTTCGGTGTGATTGCGGGCTTTCGGAGCCTTTTTTCCTTGATGAAGAGCGTTGATAGAGACGAGCGTAAGAAATAAACTTCCAATACCGGCACGGCAGAGGGAAATCCGCAAGCTGGCCTCCATTGAGAAACGAACTGCCCAGGTTCTTGCTCTCCTCCTCGTGGGTAGCCTATGGTTTCAAAGCTGGTCAATTTCTTTAGGGCTAATCCTGGGAGGGGGTGTGGCCATCCTCAATTTTCATTGGCTCTGGCGGATTATGGAAAAAGTGATCTTCGAAAAAAAGAAGATCCATGGGCTGCAAGTTTTGATTAAATTTTTGGCCTTATTGATGGTTATTTTTATGATTTTTCGTTTTATCAAAGTAAATTCCGTGGCTTTCATCATAGGCATTTCCACCCTACTCCCGGGCATTTTTTTCGGAGTTATCCAGGAATCACTCCGGGCTGAGAGAAAGGGAAACGGATAATGGCTGGACCTGCCCCTTTTACATGGCTTTCTTACGTACCTTTCATCGGGGGGCTCCCCCATCAGGTTTCTGGGGCCCTTTTTGTGCTCTTGATTCTCTCTCTACTTTCCTACCTGGCTTTTCGAAAAGTGGCCTTGGAAATCCCGACGGCCATAGTACCCTCCAGCCGGCTTACTCTGCGGAATCTCTTTGAGCTCTTCACGGAGATGATTTTGAAATTTTTAGACGACATTATCGGGCCACGGGGCCGGAAATTCCTTCCCTTAATCGGAACCTTAGGCTTTTTCATCCTCTTCTCCAACCTCCTTGGCTTAGTTCCGGGCTTCCTGCCCCCCACGGATAATCTGAATACCACAGTAGCCTGCGCCCTGGTGGTTTTCTTTGCCACGCATTATTACGGGGTCAAAGCCCACGGTTTCAAGTACCTCAAACATTTTCTTGGCCCGGTCCTGTGGCTTTCTCCTTTGTTCGTCATCATTGAAGTTATCAGCCATTTGGCTCGGGTGCTCTCGCTTTCCATGCGTCTTTTCGGCAACATCATGGCTGACCACATGCTGTTATCTTTGACCCTTTTAACGCCTTCCCTACTGGTTCTTTTCCTCCCACCCCTGGCAATGTTTATGGGAGTTTTCGTGTCGCTTATCCAGACTTTTATCTTTATATTGCTTTCCATGGTGTACATATCCTTGGCCATTGAGGAGTCGGAACATTAAAGAGTTACGAGTTATAAGTTAAAATTTAATAGGACGCAGATAACCGCAGATAATTATTTTCTTTTTAGTTTATCCTGATAATCTGTGTACATCCGTGTCCAAAAAGGAATTTCCTATACAATCGAGTTAAGAGATGGATGGAAGGAAAGGTATTTCATTCAATAGGAGGTATTGGATAATGAAGAAAACGATGTGGGTCCTTTTGCTGACTTTCGCCTTAAGCTGCTTTTTTGCTTCTTTGGCCTTTGCGGCTGAAGAACCTCTGGGGCAGGAGGCAAAGAAATTTATCGGTCTGGCCTGCGGCCTGGCCATTGCCATTGCGGCTTTAGGCGGCGGACTGGGTCAGGGAATCGCTATCTCCAAAGGCTTGGAAGGCATCGCCCGCAATCCGGAAGCCCAGCCCAAGATTTTTATTCCCATGATTGTCGGTCTGGCCTTAATCGAATCGCTGGTAATTTACGCCCTGGTCATATCCATCATGCTTTATGCCAAGCTTTAACCACGGATTCATTCACCTGCCGGAAGAGCCAGGGCCGTTTGCGCCTGACGAGTCCGGCGCTGCCTGCGCAGGCTTCCTGTGCTTCAATGGTGGCTCATTTTCAATGATGGCCCGCAAAACTCGCCAGGAGTTTATATAAGAGGAAGAATCCCATGACCAATGTTCGCTACGGAATGGTCATCGATCTGAGGAAATGTATCGGCTGTCATACTTGCTCGGTGGCCTGCAAGAGAGAAAACGCCGTGCCCTTGGGGGTGTGGCGTTCGTGGGTCAAGCAGGTGGAAAAGGGACGCTACCCCTATATCCGGAAATCATTTCTGCCTCTGCTCTGCAACAACTGCGAGAGCCCCATCTGTGTTACCGTCTGCCCGGTGAAAGCTTCTTACCAGCGCCCAGACGGAATTGTTCTCGTTGACCCCCATCGCTGCATCGGTTGTCGGTACTGCATGGCGGCCTGCCCTTACGACGTGCGCTATATCAATCCCATAACGCCCATTGTGCAGAAATGCGATTGGTGCGTGCACCGGCTGGACAGAGGGTTACAACCGGCCTGTGTGGAGGCTTGCCCCACCACTGCCCGCTATATGGGGGATACCCATGATCCACAAAGTGAGGTCTATCGCCTGATTCAATCCAATGCCGTCATGGTGATGAAACCAGAAATGAACACCCATCCCATGGTTTTTTACATAAACGCCGACCAGCTGACAATGGATGCCCGAGGAGGAGCGCTTTGGAAGAAAGTGCACGAGTAATCTATAATGTCCCCTTTGTCATTCCGATAGGGTATTTGATTGCCATTTATTTTTATATTACCGGCCTGCATATGGGTTTCTACACCACTTCGGTCGTGGCGACTCTTTTGAATAAGCAGGAGTGGAAGCCCATTGGCAAGATCGGAGCTGTAGGCGCTTTGATCGTTTTAGCTGTCGCCCCCGTCTTTCTTCTATTGGACCTTACTCAAGTTCCCCGCTTCTGGCACCTTTTCCCCTATATTAACCTCCGGTCCCCCATAACCTGGGGGACATTCTTCCTGACCGCCTATCCACCCATAGGCTTGATCTACGCTTGGTATGTGTTCAGAGAAAATACCCGGCTGGCCAAAATCTGGGGTCTATGCGGTTTCCCAGTTGCAGTCAGCGTGCATGGATACACCGGTTTCATCCTGGCCTTGGGTGCGGGCCGGGCCTTCTGGAACACCTCCTTAAACCCTATTCTTTTCCTGGTTTCCGCTATGGTTTCCGGGCTCGCCCTGATTATCATCATTATCAACATCCGCTACTATTATTTCGCTCAGAATCAGGATGCAGAACAAAAGGCCGCGGATTTGCGCATCATTAATACCTTGGTCAGAATGATGTACCTCTTTATAATTGTCGAGCTATTTTTGATGGGGTGCGACCTTGCCGTATTGGCCAACTCCAAGGCGGAAGAGTACGTGACCTACCAGTTGCTCACGCGGGGGAGTTGGGCTCCCCTGTTTTTGGGGGTGGAACTCACGCTGGGAGGGGCGATTCCTTTAATCTTGCTTTCGATCAAGCGAATCAGACTTCATCCCATTGGGCAATGTATTGCCTGCCTTTTTATCCTCTGTGGGATTCTGGCTATGCGCATTATCATCGTGGTGGGCGGTCAGAGCGTGATGTTGCATTAGATAAGGGATAATGGGATATATCTGCTTCTTCTTCGTGCGCAACATGATCATGTGGGGCGGTGAATTTCTGCTCTTGGTTTGAAACCCAAGGAGTTTCTCATGAAGAAAGTTACGAGAAGAGATTTCTTAAAATTCGGATTTACCAGCGCAGCCGTGGTTGGCTTCGGGGGCTCTCTTTCCGGTTGCCTCAGCCCTCCCCCGGAAACGCCCAAAAAGATCATGCGCACGACCGGCAAACCGGTAACCGTAGCCAGCACCTGCCTTCTCTGCCCCGCGGGATGTGGGATTCTTGGGGAAGTCACCGACGGCCGGGTAACCGAAATTACCGGCAACCCTAAGCACCCAAATAAACGGGGCAAGATATCTTCCCGGGGCCACGCCGGACTAAACGTCCTTTACGACCCTGACCGCTTGCTTTACCCCTTTAAGCGCTCTGGCGCGCGCGGGGAAGGCCGATGGGGCCGTATTTCCTGGGATCAGGCCTTGGAAGAAATTTCCAAGAGGCTCGCCGAATTACGCCGTCGGAGGAAGTCTGAAGCCCTCTGGGTCGAAATGGGCACCCCCGGTTCGAAGGAGCTCTTGGCTCTGCATTTCTTCAAGTCCCTTGGATCTCCGACCCTCTTCACGGATAGCGGGTTCCCCAACGAAGCCCGCATGACGGCTCAGGCCCTTACCTGGGGAGCGGAATCCTCGGTCAGCGATGTAGCCAAATCCCGTTTCATCCTTAACTTTGGGGCCAACCCTTACGAGAATCATGAACAATACATCTCCCTGGCGCAGCGGATTGTGGAGGCTCAGGTGGCCAACGCGGCCAAGCTGGTCACTTTCGATGTCCGCCTCTCGAACACCGCCGGCAAGAGCCACGAATGGTACCAGGTGAACCCCGGGACAGATGGAGTGATCGCCCTGGCCATGGCGCAGCATATCCTGCAGCAAGGATTGCATGATCAGGAGTTCCTCACCCGCTGGACGAATTTTTCGTTGCCCAAGCTCGCTGAACACCTTGCCCAGTACACGCCGGAGCAGGCCGAAAAAGTCAGCGGGGTCAAAGCGGCAGATATTCGCCGCCTGGCCTTGGAGTTCGTTAAGACAAAACCGGCAGTTTCCCTGACGGGACGCGGGGTAAGCGGCCATAAGAATGGGGTGTTTAATGAGCGCTGCATTGCCCTGTTAAATGCCGTTATAGGGAATATCGATATTCCTGGCGGGTGCTGCCTGCCCCGCACGATGGATCTTGGCGAGCCCAAATGGAAAAGTCCCTTTTCGTCCTCTCCCCAGGCTTTTGCTGCCCTCAAAGAAGGAAAAGGCCAGCCTGAGTTCTTCTTCGCTTACATGGCCAATCCGGCTTATGCCAATCCCGGCACAGCCGAGACCATGCAGATCCTTAAGGATGAGAAGCGGGTTCCCTTTTTGGTGGCAGCAGATACCCACTTGACGGAAACGGGAGCGTTAGCGGATCTCCTCCTGCCCATGGCTTCCTATCTGGAAAGCTGGAATTTAGAATCCCGGCCTGCCATGGGGCTCATCCCCTTCGTCAGCATCCGGCAACCCATGGTCTCCCCGTTGGGGAAATCCAAGTCTATCGGCGACACCTTCATCGAGCTGGCCGGGCGAATGGGAGACGATTTCCAGAAAGCATTCCCTTATAAAAGCAGCGATGAATTCATCGGAAAAGCTGCCGCCCGAATCGAGGGGCTATCCAAGTCTGGGGGGATCGATCTCCTGAAGAAAGAAGGGGTATGGTTTGACCCGGCAGCCAAACCGGCTTACCGCTCCTTTGAGAAAAAGGGCTTCAATACCCCATCCGGCAAATTTGAGATATTCTCCCGCCGGCTGGAGGAAAGCGGACTGCCCCCGCTGCCGGCTTATGTACCCATTCAGGCCCACCAGGGGATGAAAGAGGAGGAATTGATCCTGGTTGTCAACCGGGCCAACGTCATGACTTTGCGCTTGGCGAACGCCAAATGGCTCGCTGAAATTCTGCATGAAAATCCTCTGTGGATCAATCCCGAGACAGCGCAGGCTAAGGGCATTCGTGAAGGGGATCGCGTTAAAGTTTCCTCGGCGACTGGAAGTCTCATAGCCCGGGTGCGCTTATCTCATGGCGTTCATCCCCGGGTGGTTACTTTGACCGAAGGCCTGGGACACTCGCAGCTGGGAAAATTCGCCCGGGCCAAAAAGGAAAAAAGCAGCGACTCTGATACAGGGTTGATCTGGTGGAATCAGGAAGGAAACGGTGTTAACACCAATGCGTTAGTCACAGCCGACTTTGAGCCGGCTGGGGGCGGGTTGGCCTGGAACGACACGAAAGTGACTTTGCAAAAGGTCTAAAAAAGAACCCAAGGTAGGGGCGAGCCGATGGGCCGCCCCCCTAATGATCTTTTTGCGAAACCATTAAGATCTAAGCATCAGAGAACCTCCAGAGATACAGAGGCTGGTCATGAAAATACCATCGTTACCTAAATTGTCCAGACGAACCTGGGTGTTGGTCATTGCGATCATCCTGGTTTTAGCTGCCATCCCGGCTTTAGGGTTGGTCCGCTTTACCACGACACATCCGTTTTTCTGTTTGAGCTGCCATCAAAATCAGGAACCTATGGCCAG
>JAURYC010000059.1 GCA_030654105.1 Deltaproteobacteria bacterium | reverse complement strand
TAGAAGGAATTAGCCAAGACGGGAAACTGCACCCATTGCAGCAGTCGTTCCATGAACACTATGCGGCTCAGTGCGGCTTCTGCACGCCAGGGATGTTGATGTCGGCCAAGGCCTTGCTGGACAAGAATCCCAAGCCTACCCGCCAAGAGATCGTAGAAGCGATCTCGGGCAACCTCTGCCGGTGCGGGGCTTACCAGGAAATCGTCGAGGCTATTGAAGCAGTCGCCCATGGCCAGGGGAAGGAGTGAGGACCATGACAGAATATGTAGGTAAACCAATACTGCGATATGACGGGATCGGCCATGTAACGGGCCGGACCGTCTATGTGGATGATATCCAGCGTCCGGGGATGCTATACATCAAGTGCCTGACCAGTCCGGTCCATAAAGGGGTCATCCGGCGTCTGGATGTTTCCGCCGCTGAAAAAATGGGCGGCGTTGCCGGGGTCCTCACGGCCAAGGATGTCCCGGGGGTAAATGCCTATGGGATGATTCCCGACCAGCCGGTCTTCACTCCCGAGCATATCCGGTTCAAGGGCGAGCGGATTGCTGCGGTGGCGGCCGTCGATGAAGATACGGCGATGGAAGCGCTGGGAAAGATCAAGCTGGACATCGAGGAGCAGACCCCGGTCTTCGATCCCTTTGAAGCGATGAAGCCGGAAGGCCCCCTAGTTCGGCCCGAGGGCAATGTCTTCCAGTTCGACAGCGGCAAAACCCGCAAGATCCGTCTCGGCGACGTGGAGAAGGGCTTTCAAGAAGCGGACACCATCGTCGAAGGCAAGTATACCAACTCCATGAACGAACACGCCCCGATAGAACCTCAAGTCTCGGTGGCTTACCTTGACGAGGCCGACCGGCTGGCGATCCACACGGTCAGCCAGGACCTTTACTTCCACCTGGGGATGCTGACCGCTATCTTCAACCTACACATGAATAAGATCCGCTACATCGGAGGAACAGTCGGCGGTGGTTTCGGGGCCAAGAACGACATCCACTGCGACCATGTGGCCGGCCTCATGGCTCTCAAAATCCGCAAGCCGGTGAAGTATCGCCTGACCCGCACCGAGGAGACCCTCTACACCACCAAGCGCGGGGCCTGGACCTTTGAATTCAAGGACGGGGTGAAAAAAGACGGTCGAATCGTCGCCCGCCAAATTCGAACTATTCACGACACCGGCGCTTATTCCGGTATGGGGCCCTACGTGGTGGACAAGAACTCCATTCTGGTCGCTGGACCCTTCTTCATCCCGAACATCTGGATTGATGGCACCTGCGTTTATACGAACAAGCCGCCGGCCAGCTCCATGCGCGGTTTCGGGATCATCAACGGGACATCCGCTGAGGAGCTCCAGATGGATCGGATCGCCGAGATCATCGGGATGGACCCCTGGGAGATCCGTTTTGTCAACGCCTGGCGTGATGGTGATCTGGGGGCTACCCAGTACCAGGTCGTGGCAGCGGGCCTGCTTGAAGCGATGAAACGAGCCGCCGAACTGGCCGGGGTAGAACTCCCGGCCCGTCTCAAGGCCATGAGTTCGCGGAGGAGGTAAAAGTCATGAAAAAGAAAGGCGTAGGGATTTCGTGTAATACCCATCCCGCAGGGATGAAAGGGGGCGGAGACCCCAGTCAGGCGCAGATCCGCCTGAAACCCGACGGGACATTTGACCTCCTGGTGGGCGCGGTGGATATCGGTCAGGGCTCCAAGACCATTTTGCGGCAGATCGCTGCCGACGAGCTGGGGGTTCCTCTGGAGGCTATCACGGTGAACAATTTTGATACCGATATCGGCCCGATGTGCACCGGCACCTTCGCCAGCCGGGTGACTTTCATGGACGGGAACGCAGTCATCCGGGCGGCGGCCGACCTTAAGAAAAAGATCCGCGAATGGGCTGCAGATGTATTAGAGGCCAACCCGGAGGACATTGAAGTCGCCGATAACAAAGTATTGGTGAAAGGCTCCCCTGGGATTTCTAAGACAATGTCGGAAGTAGGTTCGATGGTCAACTGGGGGGGGCAGTTCCTGGTGGGTACCGGTTCTTTCATCCCCGGCGCAGGGCAGGCCTTTGATCCGGAAACGGGAAAGATGACGGCCATTGCTTCGCTAGCATTCGGCGCCTGCGTGGCGGAAGTTGATGTGGACACGGAAACAGGCGTCGTGGAATTGCTCAAGCTGGTACAAGTCTACGAGATCGGCAAGGCGATCAACCCGCTTTTGTGCAAAGGACAAATCAACGGTGGGGCTATGATGGGGATTGGTTTTGCCCTCACGGAGAACTACACCCCCTACTACCCCAAGATGGATTTCGCCCCCACTGGCCTGGCAGACTACATCTTGACCACGGCAGCGGACATGCCCCCGGTTATGGTCTCCGACATCGTGGAAGTTCCCCATCCCAATGGGCCGCGGGGAGCGAAAGGTTTCGCGGAGATGACCGCCAGCGCAGCACCGCCCGCCATCCTGTCTGCTATCCATAATGCCATCGGCGTGTGGATCATGGATTATCCGGCGACACCCGAGCGGATCCTCAAAGCGCTGATCGAAAAAAAAGCAAAAGGTTGAAACGATTTTGGTGTTTGCTAAGGAAGGATAGGGCAGGATGTGGGCTACTCTATCCTCTCATTCTATAACTTATAATCTCTTAATCTCTGTACCCGCTTTTGATCAAGATAGAAAATGCTTTTAAATCCCCCCCCCATGAATCATTACGCCTCCCCTAAAAAATTGACAATCTTTCCGTAGATGTGTTACAAGACAAACGTTATTCAGCAAAGAGGGAGAAGCCTTTGACACTTGGACCCATAACCGGGGAATGGTCAATCTGGCCAAAGATTATATCACCCATGACATCATTGCCTTAAAATTGGTCAAAGAGGTCGAACCTCAGATCAACGTAGCCTTCGGTAGAAAATGGGAGCGGTTGCGGAATGTAATGGTCAAGGAAGCCAAAACAGTCCGCCTTTCGCCGGAACGTCAGTCAGGTAAAAGAAAAAAGAAAAAAATATTTAATCCACGGGAAATTAGCGGGGCTTCTTCCTAAGGAAGATAAAGAGGGTCACTCGTGGAGAAAGGGAGAATGGAAAATGCCTAAACGAGAAATTGAATTTATCGATGTGGATACTCATTACGAATGGAAACCTGTGGAAGGGGATACATTAGGTATTAAGGAAAAAATCCTTAGCCGAGACCCGGAAACAAAGTCTTACACCCGACTCTTAAAATTCCCTCCCGGGATAAAAACGGCAGAAACGCTGGTTCATGATTTTTGGGAAGAAGTTTTAATCGTCGAAGGGGAGTTAATTGACCTGGCCAAGAACCAAACCTTTGGTGCGGGGTTTTACGCCTGCCGCCCACCTGGAATGAAACACGGTCCTTATCATATCCCCCGGGGATGTACCACTTTTGAAATCCGCTTTTACCTGGAGAAAACGCGGTAGATCAAGAAAGAAAGGACTGGGGCGTTCCTTCATAGCTTTTCTTTCAGGGATGAGCTTGATCATCCCTGAATGGGCCGGGGGATTTAATATGCTTATTGGGGCCATGCATTAAATTATTTGCAGGGGTGAAAAAGATGAAGATCGCTTCCATTCAGATGAAAGTTGGCGACGAGAGGAAATCTCAGCGGATTGAACGGGCGGAGGCCTTATTGGATCAGGTCAAGGGGTCTGATCTCGTCATCCTCCCGGAGATTTGGAATATCGGCTACTTTTCTTTTGACCGTTATTCAGAAGAAGCAGAGGCTCTCAGTGGCGAAACAGCTCAAAGGATGGCGGCCAAGGCCAAGGAACACGGGTTCTACCTCCATGCCGGAAGTATAGTGGAGAAAAAAAATGGTAAATTGTTCAACACGAGCCTATTCTTAGGCCCAGACGGGAAACTGATTGCCACCTATCAGAAAATTCACCTTTATGGTTACGGATCGCAGGAAAGTCAAATCCTATCCCGGGGAAAAGAGGTGGTGGTGGTCGGAACTCCCTGGGGTAAAATCGGGATGGCTACCTGTTATGACTTAAGGTTCCCAGAAATATTCAGGGCCATGTTAGATAAGGGCGCCGAGCTGTTTTTGGTAACCTCGGGATGGCCCTATCCCCGGCTGGAGCATTGGATCATGTTGAATCGAGTGCGAGCCATAGAAAACACGGCATTTTTGGTTTCCAGTAATTGTGTGGGAACTAATCGTGGGGCTCAATTTTGTGGCCACAGTATGATGGTAAATCCCTGGGGAATCATTCTGACCAGCGGCGGAGATGAGGAGTGCCTTTTAAGGGCGGAAATCGATATGGACAAGGTGACGGCTGTTAGGGGAACATTTCCAGCCGTGAGTGATCGGGTTCTGTAAAAACAAATGATTTTCATTCCGGGAAGCAATCTATAGGGAACGGCCGCAGAGGTTGTAATCACAGGCTGCCTGGGATGCCC
>JAURYC010000058.1 GCA_030654105.1 Deltaproteobacteria bacterium | reverse complement strand
CACCGTTGTAGCAAAGATATATGTTTTTTGTGCTCTCTTTCTGCGGAGGCAAAGTGAAGGGGTGCAGAAAGGTATGCTCCCACCGTTTGGCCGGCGCGCAGCATCTCCCCGCCGGGTCTTGATAATCCTCCTGAAATCATGAGCGAAAATAAAAAGTGAAGGGGGGCAAGGATTAAGAGCTCCTGCACCCAAGAAGAAATGAGTCCTCCTGCCTTTTCTTAGTCCATACTATTAAACGGGCATTTTCTGGCGGATTGCGTACCGGGTGAAATGGCCCACAGCCGATAAACAGCGGGCAGGATGGAAGAAAAGGGGTACTCCAGCCTGTTCGAGGCACTGGAAGGCCGGGCGGGCCATATTGCCAACGGGCCAGCAGACCACCAGGGGTTTGGGCAGATGGGGGCTGATGGCGGCGATCCGCTCCGCCACCCGGAGGGTCCGGTCTAAGGTTGAAACGGTGAAGTTGATGATCAGGACGTCAAAATTATCATCTTCGGCAAAAGCCGTAAGGTAGCGGGAAATGGCCTCCGGGTCATTCATGAACTGGGTAGTAATATCCATGGGGTTTGTAATCGAGGCCACCGCCGGAATCAGATCGTGAAGCTTTTCGCGGGTGGGCACCGATGGGATAGGAAGGCGAAGCTGGTAGTCGGAGGCCAGGTCCGCCAATAAGGCACCACTTCCTCCCGAGGTCGAAAGAACGGCTACTCTATCTCCGGCAGGGAGTTCATACCGGGCAAAGAGGTGGGCTACTTCTAACAAATCATCGATATCCCTAACCCGGCTGATGGATTTCTGCTTGAAGAGCGCCTCATAAATGGCGTCAGGCCCGGACATGGCACCTGTATGGGAAGCCGCCGCCTCTCTCCCTTTTTCTGAACGCCCCACCTTGAGGGCCACGATGGGTTTCCCCTTCTGGAAAGCTTTTTCTGCGGCAAGGATAAATTTTTGGGGATCTTTCAAATCCTCCAGTAAAAGGGCGATAGATCGGGTTTTTTCATCCTGCACAAAGTACTCAAGGAAATCGGCAACTTCCAGGTCAAGTTCATTCCCCGAGGAAATAAAACAACTCAAGCCGATAGATCGATCGTAAGCTCGGGTGAAGATGGAATTGCCGATTCCGCCACTCTGAGTGATGAGCCCGATGGCTCCTGGAATCAGAGATTCCAACTCCAAACCACTCGTGAAGGAAGTCGCCACCCTTCCGTGGGTATTGATGATCCCAATACAATTGGGGCCGACCACCCGGATTCCAGCTTGTTGGGCAAAACGCCGGAGTTCTTCCTGCTCTCTCCGGCCCGCTTCTCCCATCTCGGCATATCCCGCACTGAAAAGAATGATGAAAGGAATCCTTTTTTGGGCACACTGCTGGAATGCTTCCAACACCAACTGTCGAGGAATCCCGATCAGGGCCAAGTCCACGGGCTCAGGAATAGCTGTGAGAGTGGAAAAACAAGGGAGTCCGGCAATCTCCTTGTACTTTGGGTTTACTGGAAAAATTTTACCGGAATACCCATGGTGGTGCAAAAATCGGATAGGGAGCCCTCCGATGCGCGAAAGATCATCGGAAGCGCCGACAACGGCTATGGAACGGGGATTGAATAATAAATCGATTCCGGTCACGGTTTTTCATTCTCCATATTGCCTCATTCCTTATACCTTTAGCCTTCCGCCTTGCGCCTAACGCCGTACGGTCTTTGTTAATTGACTGCTTTCTTAAAGTCAAGAAGAAAATTTCTTACGATTTTATTCTGGCCTAAGAAAAGGCGCTCCAATAGAAACTAAGCCTGGAAGCGATTGTTTATCCCTGCGCTCAAAGTTAAAGCTGGATTTGGGCACCAAGTTCTACTACGCGGTCTGGGGGTAAATTGAAATATGCTGCTGGTGTTCCGGCGCTTCGAGACATGAAAGCGAAGAGGGCCTTTCGCCAATGTGAAATCTTCGATTGGCCGGTGGTAAAGATCGTCACTCGTCCTAAGAAATAGGTCGTCCTGGCTTCGTCGATATGCAGGCCAGATTTGGATGCCAGCTTCAAAATCTCCGGCACATTCGGTCTTTGCATATAGCCATTGTAGGCCACAACTCGATAAAATCCCTGACCCATATCCTCGACTTTTACCCGTTGGCTCGCCCGGACCTTTGGAATATTGGCGGAAAGGATCGAGAGGAGGACAACCTTTTCATGAAGAATCTGATTATGCTTAAGATTATGCAGAAGAACCGGTGACGTACCCTCAGGGGTAACAGACATGAATACCGCTGTACCCTCTACCCGCGGAATTTTATGCCTGGCAACGTCCTCCAGGAAGAGCTTCAAGGGCATCCTTGTGCCAATTTTATGGATAAGTTCCGTGCGCCCTTTTCTCCATGTGGTCATGATGACCGTGAGGAGCGCAGCCACAAGAAGCGCGAACCAGCCTCCGTCTATGACTTTCAGGAGATTGGCTCCAAAGTAAGAGATATCGAAGATGAGAAAGACAGCAACCAGGGGAATCGCTTTCCAAAGTGACCAGTTCCAAACACGGGTAATCACGAAAAAGAACAGAATGGATGTGATGGTCATCGTTCCCGTAACAGCAATCCCATAAGCCCCGGCCAGGCCACTAGACCCACGGAAACCAATTACAACGCCTAAGCAGGCGAGCATCAAGGCGTAATTCACTCCCGGAATATAAATCTGGCCCTGGATTTCGTGCGATTTGTGGACAATCCGAAGACGGGGGCAAAATCCAAGCTCAATCGCCTGTTGAGTCAACGAGAAAACACCGGAAATTAACGCCTGGGAGGCAATCACGGTAGCGATGGTGGAGAGACCCACCATGGGATAAAGGAGAGAAATTGGCACCAACCCGTAAAAGGGATTGACGATCATTTCAGGATGTGCCAGGAGGACCGCTCCCTGGCCAAAGTAGTTGCAAAGCAGAGAGGGGAAAGCTATGCCCATCCAGGAAAGGCGGATGGCTCTGCGCCCAAAATGGCCCAGATCGGCGTAAAGGGCTTCGCCGCCGGTTAAACAGAGCACAACCGAGCCGAAAACGACGAAAGCGTGGAGCTTATTGTTGACAAAGAATTCGTAGGCATGAACCGGATGTATGGCGAGTAAGATATGGGGTTCCTCAGCAATGTGGCCAATTCCGAAAGTGGCGATAGTCACAAACCAGACCATCATCACCGGCCCGAAGATTTTCCCGATGTCGGCGGTTCCTCGGCGCTGTAAAAGAAAGAGCAAGATGAGCACGCCGCAGGTTAGAGGTAAGACCATTGGCTCCGCTGCCTTGGTAGCCACTTCGAGACCCTCGATGGCTGAAAGGACGGATATCGCCGGCGTGATAATGCCATCTCCATAAAGGAGTCCTGCGCCCAGGATTCCGGCGATGATCACCCCCGAACGCAGGCGGGGCGAAAAGTCTTTTCGGTCGGCTGATATTAATCCCAGGAGGGCGAAAATACCGCCTTCTCCGTGGTTATCCGCCAGAAGTATGAAGACAACATATTTAATGCTCACCACAACGGTCAGGGACCAAAAGACAAGGGACATTACTCCATAGACATTCGCCTGATTTAAAGCAATGGCATGCTGTCCGTGAAAACACTCCCGGATCGTGTAGAGAGGGCTGGTACCGATGTCGCCATAAACTACCCCCAGAGCACCGAGGGCGAGCGCGATTGTCTTGTTTGTGAGCAAGTGATGGTTGGATCCTGGATCGTGGGCAGACATAGCGTGGTGATTCCCAAGGTGGATATTCGGTTGTACCAAGACTCGAGCCTCCGGAGTCTCAAAAATGGAGAAAGAGTCCCCCGGGAACTCCAGCAGGTTCTTCTCAACGATGCCTGCGAGGTTAGCTGCCGGGATAGGGCCGTTGAGGTTACCTTACGCCATATGGCGATGCCCCCCCAAAAGATGGTTCCCCCGCTCCTGATCATCAGGATTTGGCAATTAAAAAATATGATAGAACACCTCACTTAGGTTGTCAAGTTGCCTTCGATAGCCCCTTCTGGATTGAAAATCCATAGATTTATGTGGCAATTTTATGATGGAAAAACTCAAAAAGGCTTAGTATATTTCAGACAAGTAATTTTGAAAAGATCGGGAAGAGCTGGAATAGCGGCTATCGATCACAAGTTTTTTTGTACCCAAAAAGCTGCAATTTTCCCATTCAAAGGATGGATTTCTTTTTTGGCAAGATAGATGCAATTTTAGAGGCTCAAAGTAACCTACAAAATATTGTGGCCCCATACAATCCTGAGTCTGAAAATTGGCATAAAGGGAAGACCAAAATTTTCTTGATCAACGAGCAGCGTTATCGTAGACTCCATTCATTAATAAACCCGCAAATTGTCAACTTACAGAAGGGTTTTCTCCCCCTCACCTTTTTTAGAGGAGATAAGATGTTCCAAATTACTTTCGGATCCGAAACTCTAGCCGGTGTTTTGGATATATTAAAGACGGGGTGGGAAAGAGGATCCAGAGGCATCTGATGAGTGCGAAGAAACGCCTTGGCTTCGGTTGGAACAGGTGGAGTAGGGCCTGATTCTATATGACTCTGGGGTTGTTTAATAACTAAAGGGTACAGCGTTATAGGGTCTGAAAGCACTGTCGCTCAAATAGAGAAGAAAAAAAATATCAGATAAAAACCCTTGACATGGCAAAAAATTTGTAAAAGAATTACTATAAAAGCATGGCCTTAAAATACTTGGAATTTTAACATGAAGAATAGGCCTGAGAGAATCCAATCCTTTCTGGTTATAATGATTTCCTTCTTTCTGGTAGTTTATCCAGTCTATTTTCAATACAATAATTTAATAGAAATTGATTTCTTTTCTCCTAATCCAACCTTTGAGAATCTTGATCAGGAAAATCTACTAGCCGATGAGCAGAACAAAATAAAAATATTTGTACGAAGTTTCTCTCCCGTAACTTCTCTTTTTTGTTTTTTCTGTATTGGGCAGCTCCTCCGCCTCTCTTTTCAAAGTTTTTCTCTTGATCAGCCCATCTCCGTTCTCCGTTGTTGAGAAGTTCCACTTTTTATTCTCTTTTTAATTAACCTCTTTTTTAATACGTATTATTGACCTATAGAAGGAGGCGATTCCTATGTTTGGTATTGGTTCGCAAGAGCTTATGGTCATCTTATTGATTGTTTTTTTTATCTTTGGTGCAAAGCGCCTGCCGGAGTTGGGGAGTAGCTTGGGCCAGGCCATTCGGGGCTTTAAAAAAGGCATGGAAGGGGGAGCCAATAAATTATAGCCTCATGAGACTCAGAATCATGAAGAGAAGGCTAAAAATTGATTTCATCCATAGTATGAGCCTTGGAACGATGTGAGAAATAATAATTTTAAAAGAATTTCTTCTCAGGGGAAGAAAGGAGGGAGAAGAACAAAACGAAGGTTGTCGCCTTTAACGGTAGTCCAAGAAAGGATGGCAATACAGCCCCCAAGCGAGTTCTTATCAAAAAAACCTTATGAAGCTGATGACTATTGCAGAAAAATTCTTTAAAGGCAGGAGCGGGAAGTTACCCGTAATTTGTATCTTTGGACATAATCACTTTGAATTAGTAACTCCAATAGGGGAAGACTATGAGGAGACGAGACTCGACTGCCGATGTTATTCTTCTGATTCTAACCTTGAACAAGTTCTCATTCAGGATAGGCCCCAAGTCATTATAACGATTGGTAATTTATCTTCTTTTTCTAACCTTACCAAAGCTCCTTTCGAGATCCGAAAGAGATGGCTCCATTATGATACCCTGCCAGACCTAACTCAGCTTGGTATAGATGCTTACAACTCCTATTTAACAAATATGTTTAACGACCGGCGAGCGGATGACAATCCTCTCGTTACCGTTTTTACCGCCGCTTATAAAACGCAGGAAAAAATCTCTCGGCCATTCGATTCCCTCAAAGAACAGACCTATACCAATTGGGAATGGATCATCGTGGATGACTCAGATGATGCTGGAAAAACATTTAAAATGGTAAGTACCCTTGCCAAGAAAGATC
Organism: Deltaproteobacteria bacterium; assembly: GCA_030654105.1. Classification (NCBI taxonomy): domain Bacteria; kingdom Pseudomonadati; phylum Myxococcota; class Myxococcia; species Deltaproteobacteria bacterium. Next base: position 818 of record JAURYC010000058.1, on the reverse strand, counting down.
ACAGGATACAGGCTTTTAAGCCATGGGAGCACTCAGGAATCATAGGTAAGGTAAAGAACTGGGCCTGTAGCCTCGGAAAGGGCCATATCCTCGTAGAACTGGACCATGATGATGAATTGACCGACTATGCTTTAGATTACGTTGTAAAGGGCTTTAAACAGTTCCCAGAGGCTGGGTTCCTGTATACGGACTGTGCTGAGATCTTGGAGGACGGTACAAATTTCACCTACAGGGATGGCTGGGCCTTTGGGTATGGTTCCTATACCGATGTTGAGTATAAGGGCAAGCTGTACAAGTCAGGGAAGGGGGGCAACATAAATGCTAAGACGATTCGCCATATTATATCAGCCCCTAACCATATACGGGCCTGGAGAAAGTCTTTTTATGAATCTATAGGGGGTCATAATAAAGAGCTTCATGTTGCCGACGACTATGAGATCATGGTCAGGACTTTTCTTAAGACCCGGATGGTATGGGTTCCTAAGCTATGCTACTTACAGTATATCAGCAACACTGCGCAGCAAGTAAGGAATAAGGATATACATCGACATGTAAGATCCATTAGGGTTCATTACGATAGGATGATTCATGACAGGTTCCTTGAATTGGGGTGTGAGGACTTCATCTGGGATGAAAAGAACGGTTGGTCTGATTATAATATTCCTAATCCAAAAGTAGAGTCTCACGTCACATGGATAGCTAATCTCTAAAGGAGGTAAAATGAAATCTCCATTCGGGGACAGAAAGATAATGATGGTTCAAGCGCAACTTTGCACTATGCCGCCCTTCTGAGACAGGTGTTTATCATGGCAAGGTAT
>JAURYC010000057.1 GCA_030654105.1 Deltaproteobacteria bacterium | reverse complement strand
TCCCGAGAGATTCACCCTCCCGTCCAGGCCGGGCAGTCTCTTCCCGGACCCGGCGGGGAGATGCTGCCCTGGGCCAAAAGGCGGTGGTTCTTCCATGACCTGGAGCTTTACTTCCGCCGTTGGAGCAAGGCTATATGATTTTTGTGCTCTCTTTCTGCGGAGGCAGAGTGAAGGGGTGCAGAAAGGTTTGCTCCCACCGTTTGGCCGGCGCGCAGCATCTCCCCGCCGGGTCTTGATAATCCTCCTGAAATCATGAGAGAAAATAAAAAGTGAAGAGGGGCAAGAACACTAATTTATTTTACAATCTGCATTCGCCATTCCCCATTTGTATCTGCTGTGGTATAAGGGATGGAAACCGTTTATTTACGCCATGGGCTCTGCGCCATGATTATTGCTATTTTCTATGAGGGAAAGGAGGTAAATTGGATTACCAAAAAATGACCGCACCCTGCGGCCTGGATTGTTTTAACTGCCCGGTTTATTTGGCCGGGGGTAACGAAAAAATAAGAATGGCCGTCGCCCAAAGGTTGAATATTTCCCCAGAAAAGGCGATCTGCCGGGGATGCCGCAATGAAAACGGAACCATCAAGGCCGTTAACATGACCCAACCCTGCAACGTTTATAAATGCATTGCTAAAAAAGGAATTCTTTTTTGTTCGGACTGTTCCGATTTTCCTTGCGATCACCTCCATCCTTATGCGGACATGGCGGCAGAGAGGCCGCATAATACGAAAGTGTTTAACCTGGGCCTGATTAAAAAAATGGGCCTGGAAAAATGGGCCACGGAAAAAGCCAAAAGCGTTCGCGAGACGTACTATAAAGGAAAGTTTAAATTATAAGTGGGCTAAAGTGATCTAAAGTACCTAAAGTTATGAGAAGGAACTCTTATGACTGATTATTCGGCAATTGACCAATCCCCCCTCTTAGGACTCCTTTTTTATCCCCGGAGAGACTTCACCCCAAGTCCGAAAGGAACCTTCGACCTTTTTATACGCGTGGACGAAGGCATTTCTGTCCACTGCCGATTTTATCTTCAGGATAAAATCAACCACTGGATTTTATTCTTTCACGGCAATGGGGAAGTGGTCAGCGATTACGACGACATCGCCCCCCTTTATCACCAGATCGGGGTTAACCTCGCGGTTGCCGATTATCGCGGGTATGGTGCCAGCGGTGGCCGGCCGACGTTCACCACCCTGGTACAGGATGCTCATCTTCTCTTCGGAGCCGTAAAAAAGGGACTTTCCCAAAAAAGTTTTCAAGGGGATTTATGGATCATGGGAAGGTCCATGGGCAGTATTTCCGCTCTTGAACTCGGATACCACTATTCAGATCAAATACAAGGATTGATCATTGAAAGTGGCTTCGCCAGCGTGACTCGGTTGATCAAACATTTGGGCCTTCCCTCCCGGGGAATTGCCTTGGAGCCTATCGAAAACGAACGGCTGGCCATGATCCGCAAAATTTCTCTGCCATCCCTAATCATTCATGGAGAATTCGATAATCTTGTCCCCCTGCAGGAGGCCAGGGACCTATGGACCTATCTGGGGACACCGAAAAAAGAACTGGTCATTATCCCCCAAGCGGACCATAACGGCGTGATGTTCCTTGGCGCGGAACATTACTTCGGAGCGATTCAAAAATTTATCAAAGCTACTGGGTCAATTGCCCAAAGATGAATTTGAGATTCAAAGTTTTGAGTTCGGAGCAAGGAGTAAGGTATGAAACATTAAATAACCTTTTATTATAAGTTGGATGATTTTTAGGTTATGCCAATGAAATCTTTCAGAAGTCAGAGGAGGGTCATTCGATGGTAACAGAACTAACGAAGGGCGTTTATTGGGTAGGGGTGGTGGACTGGGGCCTAAGGCTTTTTCATGGCCATGAACTGTCCACTCATCGTGGGTCAACGTACAATTCTTATCTGATTGTCGACGATAAGATCGTCCTGGTTGACACGGTTTGGGGACCCTTCCGGGATCGGCTTATCGAAAATATCCGGGAAGTCATCGATCCAGCCAAGATTGATATTGTGGTTGCCAACCACTCCGAAACAGACCATTCCGGCGGCCTTCCGGAGGTCATGCGCCATATTCCCAATGCCACGGTCGTTGTTTCCAGCCGGGGCGAAGAAAGTGTCGAAGGCCACTACCACCAACCCTGGAAATTTAGAAAGGTGAAAACGGGGGAAAAGATCAACATCGGTAAAAATGACTTGATCTTCGTCGAAGCCCCCATGCTTCACTGGCCGGACAGCATGTTCACTTATCTCACCGGAAAAAATATACTCATGCCCAATGACGCCTTTGGACAGCACTACGCTACCGCTTTTCGTTTCAACGACGAGGTTAACTCGGAAGAGTTATTCGAGGAGGCCCTCAAGTACTATGCCAACATCTTAACGCCTTTCAGCAACCTGGTTTTGAAAAAGATCGAAGAGGTTCTGGCGCTGAACCTTCCGGTGCAAATCATCGCCCCCAGCCACGGAGTTATCTGGCGCAAAGATCCGCTCCAGATCGTAAAAAAGTACCAGGAATGGGCGGCTCAAGTTCCGGAAAAGTCTGCCGTGATCCTCTTCGATACCATGTGGAACGGTACCCGGCGCATGGCTGAGGCGATTGGTGACGGCCTGGCCTCCGAAGGAGTCTCCTATAAATTGTTCCATATGGCGGTATCAGACCGGAATGACGTTATCACCGAAATTTTTAAGACCAAAGCCATCATTATCGGTTCCCCAACGCTAAACCAGGGGATTTTACCGACCCTTACTCCCATTTTGGAAGACATCAGGGGTTTGAAGTTCCAGAACAAGATCGGTGCGGCTTTTGGGACATACGGTTGGAGCGGGGAGGCGGTAAAATTAATCGAAGAACAATTCCAACGCTGTAAAATTCCGGTGGTTGCGCAGGGGGCGCGCGCGAAGTGGCAGCCGAAGCCGGCGGCCCTCGCTGAGTGTACCCAACTCGGTCGCACCGTTGCTGGGGCCGTGAAGTCGGCATAATTTTATTTCGTTCGGGACGCAGATTTACGCCGATAAACGCAGATAATGCTTATTTTAAATCCTGATATTTCTGAGTTTATCTGCGTCCCGCCGAAATAATTCCAAGGTTTTCAATCAAACCGGGTAATCCATTTAACAGAAAGGAGAGTTTTAAATGATTTACGTGATTGCCACGATTGAACTGATGGCAGGAAAAAGGGATGAGTTTTTAAAAAAAGTTCAACAACTGGTGCCCAAGGTGAAGGCCGAAAAAGGCTGCTTGGAATACGGGCCGGCCATTGATGTACCCACGAGCATCAAAGCGCAAATGCCGGTACGGGAGAATGTCGTCACCATGATCGAAAAATGGATTGACCTAAAAGCCCTGGAAACTCACCTTAGCGCCCCCCATATGCTGGAGTATAGGGAGGCGGTAAAGGGCATGGTGGTCGGAACCAAGCTGCAAATCCTCCAGCCGGCCTAAACGATTTTGAATATCCAGGAATTTCAGGCGGGAAATATCTTTTCTCGTTTTGCCGGCAATTAGCGCAGCAGGGCGATCAGTGGAGAAAGGTCTTTTAATTCCTCAAGGCTTTGGTAAAATTTCAGGATTGATAAAATGGCATCTTGATCTTTCACGGTCCGAGCCAGGGCTTTGAATTTATCCTCAATTTCATCCGTCGTCATCGGATTTTCCGGTGAGCCTTTGGGATAATCAACTCGCCGCCAGAGGCTCTGCCCATCCTTGAGCACGAT
>JAURYC010000056.1 GCA_030654105.1 Deltaproteobacteria bacterium | reverse complement strand
GAGAAGGAGGGAATCCGGTTTGATTGTGCCTATTTTTATCGAGGAATCCATGACTGATCCGTAAAAACCATTTGCCAAATTTTCAAACTCGATAATTCCCCCCTCCCCTACAAATCCGAATTTTTTCACAGCTTCGGGGAGAGGGGAGGGTGAGGGGGCCATTTTTTATATTGGTTTTCCGGCGCTGAAGATCGAACGGGAGATAATCAGGCGCATGATCTCAGACGTTCCTCCGCCAATAGCGGCCAGCTTGGTGTCCCGAAAGAATCTTTCCACCGGGTATTCATGCATGAGCCCGTAGCCGCCATGGATTTGGACCGCATCACTGGCCGCCTTCATGCCGAACTCTCCGACGAAAAGCTTGGCTACGGCGGCTTCCACCGGGTTGAGAAATCTTCCTTGGTCCTTCAGCCAGGCCACCCGGAAAAGCAAAAGACGGGTGGCTTCGATAATCACCTTCATATCCGCCAGCTTATGCTGGATGGCCTGGAAAGAGGCGATGGGTTTCCCGAATTGGACGCGTTCCTTGGCGTACTTGATGGTGGCTTCCAGGACATACTCCAATCCCCCGAGAAAAGGGGCCATCAAAGTACTGCGGTCCCACTCCACGGTTCCCAGAGCGATAAAAAAACCTTCCCCTTCTTGGCGTAAAACATTCTGAACCGGGACCGGGCAATCCTCAAAGACCAACTCCCCTGTGGTGGATGCTTTCACCCCCATTTTTTTCAGTTCCCGCCCGACGGAATATCCGGGGAATCCTTTCTCTACGATCAAGGCCGAGATCCCCTGAGCTTTTTTCTCTTTATCCGTAACCGCGATGATCACCAGAATGTCGGCGATCGGCCCATTGGTAATAAACATCTTTGTCCCATTGAGAAGATAGGTATCTCCTTTTCTTGTGGCCGTGGTGCGAATCGAAGCCGCGTCGGAGCCAGCGCCCGGTTCGGTAAGACCCATTGCACCCACCCATTCTCCGGAAGCAATTTTGGGAACATATTTTTTTTTTGTTCTTCGGTTCCATGGGTCAAGATGGTATCTCCGCAGAGATAAGTATGCGCCCCCCAAGAAAGACACAGGCCTCCTTCCGCTCCTCCCTGGGCCACGGCTTCTCCGGCCAGGCAGGCCGTGACCACATCCGCGCCGCTCCCGCCGTATTCTTCCGGATAAGTCAGCCCCAGAAGTCCAAAGGCGCCCATCTTCTTCCAGGCGTCCCAGCAAAATTCACCCCTCCAATCGGCTTCCTCGGCTAAGGGGGCAAGTTCTTTCTGAGAAAATTTTAATACCTGCTCCTTGAAGGCTTTCTGCTCGTCGGTGAAACGGAAGTCCATGGTTCTCCCCCCATCATTCCATCATTCCAGTGTTCCAGTATTCTATCGGTCCATTGGGTCAACATTCGATTTAGGAATATAGCCCTTTTTAACTGGCTCAATTTAAGCAAGATGGGAAGTGAATGTCAACCACTTTAAAATCCTTGCCCACCGGCCCTCTGCTGTGCTATTTTAAAAAATAAGCAAACAGTGAAAAAAAGTGTGAGTGTCAGTGTAAGTGTTAGTGGTAGTGAATAATCAATTCATGGCACGGACACGAATCCCTGCCCCTGTTACTTCTTTATTGTTACCATGATTGATGGCTTCGTAAAAAGTCCATCTGCGGCGTTGCGCTGCATCCTTCGTCATTGCGGTGTACTTCTTAAGTACGCCTCATTCCTCAAGATTTGCGCGCCTGGCATCTGGAGCTTTTTACTTTGCCATCCATCTTGATGACTTTTTACGAGATCATCATGATTGGCTATCGATATTTTTACGGCAATAAACCAGTTCCGGCTAAAAGTGCGGACGCCGAACAAATCCTCGATCACCTCACCGACCTTCTCCTCCGGGAAAATGACGTCAATAAATCCCTCGACTTATTGAAGCAGCAAGGCCTAAAGGGACAGGATGAATCCCCGGGGCTTAAGGGGATCCATGATTTCCTGGAAGAAGTTCGGCGCCTGAAGCAGAAACTCCAGGAATCTGCATCCGCAGGAAATGATTTGGCCATAGAAGAGCTGAAACGCCTGGAGAAGCTTGAACATGAACTGCGCCGCGCTTCCTGGGGGCTTGACCTGGAAAAGATCAATGACCAGGAAATCCGGGAATTATTGGGGGAACAGAGTTACCAGCTCTGGAACAACCTCAAGGCCATCCCGCGCCTTCTGGAACTCAACGGCCTCATCGAGAAGTTGGGGGCAAAATATGTGCTCACGCCTAAAGGTATGCGCAAGATCGGACAGAGAGCGCTGCAGGATATTTTTGCCTCTTTAACCCGTGATGCCCTGGGGAATCACGAGACTCATTTTCGGGGCAACGGGATTAATCTTCTTTTAGAGGAAAGTAAACCTTACCGGTTCGGAGATCCTTTTCACCTCAACTTGAGTCGTACGCTAATGAACACGCTGAGTCGCCAAGCATTGATCCCTTCCCGTTCCAGGGGCCGCCAGCTTCTCGACCTCCGGCCGGATGACTTTGAGGTTTATCAAACCGAGAAGCGTACCCGGGCCGCAGTAGTGCTCATGGTGGATATGAGCGGGTCCATGGCCCGCGACGAAAAATTTTTCGCCGCTAAAAAGGTGGCCATGGCCCTGCATACGCTCATGCAATCCCAGTTTCCCCATGACCGCCTGCACCTGATAGGTTTTTCTTCCTATGCCAGGGCTCTGAAGAGCAAGGACCTGCCTTGCCTTAACTGGGATCTGGACAACCCTTACACCAACATGGAAGCAGGACTCATCCTGGCCAAATCTTTCCTCAACCGGGAGCACACTCCTAACAAGCAGATTATCATGGTTTCAGATGGAGAACCCACCGCCCACCTGGAGAACGGCAAGGTCTTCTTCCAGTTTCCTTCCCACCCCAAGACCCTGGCCAAAACCTTATCCGAGTTCAAGAAATGCGCTTCTTGCGGCATCAACTTGAACATTTTCATGCTCGGCCAGGATGCCCATCTCTTGCAGTTTGTCCAGCAGATATCCAGGATGAACCGTGGCCGGGCCTTCTACACCACCCCGAATAATCTGGGCCGTTACCTACTGGTCGATTTCCTTTCTCAGAAACGCAAGTGGATTTTAGCCTAAGGAAAATGGGGCCAAAATTGGGTTTCCAGACCGTTTCCCATTAAATGATAACCTCAAAAACCTCAAGACAAGAAAGGATATTCCCATGCTGACCGAGAAGATCCTGCATGAGTTTGAAACCATTTTGGGCAAAGAGAGAATCCTGACTTCTAAAGAAGACCTTCTCAGTTATGCTTACGATGCCTATGTGGAAGAATACCTGCCCGAGGCCGTCCTTTTCCCCAAGACGTCCGCAGAGGTCTCCCAAATCATGCAGGTGGCCAGTACCCATCGGATCTTCGTTACCCCCCGCGGTGCAGGGTCAGGCTTGGCCGCTTGCAGTTTGGCCAAACAAGGAGGGGTGATCCTTTGCTTTACGATGATGAACCGCATCCTGGAGATCAACAAGCCGAACCGTTATGCCATCGTCGAACCGGGCGTGGTGGTGTCGGAGTTCCAGAAGGAAGTGGAAAAAATCGGTCTCTTCTATCCTCCGGATCCCGGGAGCGCCACAGTGGCCACCATGGGGGGGACCGTCTTGATGAATGCCGGGGGCATGCGGGGGATCAAGTACGGTGTGACCCGGGATTACCTGATGGGTCTGCAAGGGGTGCTCCCTTCCGGAGAAGTCATCCAGACGGGAAGCCTGACCGCCAAAGATGTAACAGGATACGATCTGACACGGCTGATCTGCGGCTCCGAGGGAACCCTGGCCGTGGTAACCCGGATCACCGTCAGACTTCTCCCCAAGCCCAAGGCCCGACGAACCCTCCAGGCAATTTATAATACCATCGATCAAGCAGGAAACACTGTAGCCAGGATCGTTGAAGAGGGCATCATTCCCGCGACCCTGGAGCTGATGGACAAGATGATCATCAAAGCCCTCGAAGACTACGCCCATCTTGGTCTTCCCCTGGACGCCGAAGCAGTGTTGCTCATCGAAGTGGACGGTGACCCGGAATCGGTAGAGAAGCAGGCCGGTATAATCGCCGAGTTTTGCCGGGGTCAAGGGGCCAGGGATGTGCGCGTTTCCCAATCCGAAAAGGAGAGTGAGCAACTCTGGATGGCGCGCCGGGGAGCCTTTGGAGCAGTCGCCCGGATGCGCCCGACCTGCGTGATCGAAGATGCAACCGTGCCGGTGAGCTTCTTGACCCGCGCCATCAAGGAAGTTATAACGATCGCTCAGCGTAACCAGGTCCAGATCGCCGTGTTGGCCCACGCCGGAGATGGCAACCTCCATCCGCTCGTGCTCTGCGACCTCAGAGACAAAGAGGAAATGAAGCGGGTAGAAAAAGCCATGGATGAAATCGTTGATTTTGCCATGTCGGTAGGGGGTGTTCTTTCCGGGGAACACGGGATAGGCATTGCCAAAGCCAAGTACCTTCCGCGGCAGCTGAGCCCCCAGACCCTGAACCTGATGCGGACCCTGAAAAATACCTTTGATCCCCTGGGGATCTTGAACCCCGGGAGTTTTTTGGAGTGTGCTCCGTGATATCCAAAAACCTTCGTGAAGAAGTCCACAACTGCATTAAATGCGGGATTTGCCTCACGCCGTGCCCGGTCTATAAGCAGCGCCTGGTGGAAGTTGCTTCCCCCCGGGGAAAGGTCCAGTTGATCCGCAACATAATGGAAGGCAATCTGGAGCTAAGTGAAAATTTTGTGCGCATCCTGTTTACCTGTTTGCTCTGCGAAACCTGTACGGTAAACTGCCCGAGCGGCTTAAAAGTTGACCAATTGATGAAAGCCATGAGGGTAAAAGTCATCGAGAAATTCGGCCTCCCGGGAAAGAAAAAGTTTCTCTTCGAACTCTTAACGGGCAAACGCCTGTTGCCTTTTTACCTTTTCTGGGGGCGAGTTTTGAGAAATAACCTTCTGCCGCTATTCCCGGTGAAGGGTAAAGTGGGAACCATCCCTCTGAAAAAGTTCCCCCGCTTGAATCGCCAGCCCTTTCTAAAGAAAATTCCGGAGGTAATCTCTGTTCCGGAACCCAAGGGCCGGGTCCTCTATTTCACCGGCTGTGCCACCAATTATTTGGATGGGGAAATTGGCAGGGCAACGATCGAAATTCTGGTACGTTTGGGCGTAGAAGTAATCGTTCCCAAGGATCAGATGTGCTGCGGGCTGCCCATATTTTTGGCCGGGGCCCCCAAGATGGCTTTACCGAATATCCTCAAGAATGTGGCTCTGTTCAACCGCTGGGATGTGGACGTTGTGGTGGTGGAATGTGCTACCTGCGGTGCTGCTCTGAAAAAAGAGTATCCTCACTTCCTTAAAGAAATGGGGGAAAAAACGGAAGAGGCCATGGCCTTGAGCCAGAAGGTCTTGGATATTTCCCAATATCTAATGAAATTCGATTTAGGGAAAATGCTCAAGCCCATAAAAGGAAAAGTAACCTACCATGATCCTTGCCACTTATTGCGCAGCCAAGGAGTAAAGGATGAACCAAGGGCTCTTCTCCGACAAATTCCGGAGCTGGATTTCGTGGAAATGGCCGAAGCCGATGTTTGTTGCGGGGGTGGGGGAACCTTCCAGTGGGAACATCCGAGAATCTCAGAAAATATTACGGCCCAAAAAATCGAGAGCATCGAAAAGACAAAAGCTAACTTCGTGGCCACCGGTTGCCCGGGTTGTCGGCTGCAGATATTCGGAAATTTAAAAAAAGATGGGGTGGAAGTTATCCATCCGGTGCAGCTCATTTTTAGAAGCCTTAGCGGGTAAACATCACTCCGTCGCTTATCCGATTTTTTCCCCGGAAGCGCAATAGACCTCAGCATAAAAAGGAGGGCCGAAGCCCCCTTTTACTTGGGCGGGCCCCTATCGATCCGAGTCAAATAATTGCTTTGAGCCAGCGATAAAACTGGATCAAGGTAATTTTTTCCTTGACATATAAGCCTCAATTATGTATAAAAGTGGTAAAATCTGTCTTATTTAGAACTCAACCTCTTCTCACCCCAAGAGGGAGATTTTTTTGGGTTCTTGGTGAGGGGACGGTTTATTGTCACCCTCAAAGTGACGAGCTGCTGGCCTGGGTTGGATCTTAAAAGCCATCCAATTAAGCGACGATAACGCTTGAAGGCCCAAATGCGAAACTTGCCCAGTGGACGTAAACGATTTCTTGCCTGGTTCTTACCTTGCGGAATCACTCCCCGACCTGATCGAATACTCTCCGTTAGACGGTTCAAGAAAATTCTATTCAACCAATGGACAGGGCTGGAAAGGCCTAGACCAACAAACGCCTGCTCAAGGGAGACGTTAACTCCAAATAAAGGGGAGGTAAGAGGTGGGAAAAATTGTTAAATTGTTGGCCATCATTGCAGCAGTAGTAATCCTGGGCATCGTGGTGTATAGCATGCTTCTCTCTCCGATTCTCCAAAGGGGATGGCAGGGCTGAAAAATTTTCATCCCTTACGCTCTAAATGAATTTAGGGTTTTCCCTCATGGAGGATGAGAAATGCTTCTTTCTGCAAGAGGGGCGCTTAAGAAAAGCAAGGGTATAAGTTCTTTTGATTAGAATAGGGTGTTAGGAGTTTCCCCTAAGACCGAGGAAAGGAGGTGGTGCCAGAGAACAGAAAAAATTTTATTGGAAACGGTTAGAACGGTTTTTGGTTGGCCTTACTTGGGTAATTTTAAATCACTCAAAGAAGATGGACTCGTAAAAAGTCAAAATTTGGATGGCAATGTAAAAAACTCCAGATGCAAGGCGCGCAAATCCTGAGGAGTGAGGTGTAC
>JAURYC010000055.1 GCA_030654105.1 Deltaproteobacteria bacterium | reverse complement strand
AAGCCCTTTGGTCGAAGAAGCGAAGCTCTGGGTCAGAGTGCTCCGGGAAAATGGAAAATTGAGAGAGGTGATTGAAAAGTTTAAAGAGGTAGATATTGCAGTGGAAGAAAAAAAGAGAGAAAAAGCGAGATGAGAGTAGGGGTGACAGTTTAGCCCTTTGAAAAATTGGCTAAACTTCAATGTAAAAAGCAAAATTTAAATTGCCAATTTCAAAATGATGGGCATTCCCCCCTGAAATTTACATTTTTCATTGTGCAATTTTGATGATCTCGTAAAAAGTCCCATTGCGGCGTACCTCTTATGTACGCCTTATTCCTCAGTCCCGCCCGGGGCGGGATTGCGCGCCTTGCATCTGATGTAGGAGCACGGTGACCGTGTCCCTGCTTTGCCATCCCTATTGATGATTTTTTACGGGATCATCAATATTCATTTTGATGGCAACTCAAAACAGGGTTAATTCATCTTAAGATGAGTAATCCAAAATAAAAAGGGGGACTAAAATGTTGAAAGAATTCAAAGAATTTGCCATGCGGGGGAATGTGGTGGATATGGCCGTCGGCATCATCATCGGTGCCGCTTTCGGTACCATTGTGACTTCCTTGGTAAGCGATGTCATCATGCCACCCATCGGGCTGCTCTTGGGTAACGTCGATTTCTCCAACATCTTCGCCGTTCTGAAGGCGGGAAAAATACCCGGACCCTATGCTTCCCTGGCAGCCGCCAAAGCTGCTGGAGCAGTCACATTGAACCTGGGGGTTTTCATCAATACGCTCATTAACTTCATTATCGTAGCTTTTGCCATCTTTCTCCTCATTCGCAGTATCAACCAACTCAAAAAGAAACAGGAAGCTCCCCCAGCCGTACCAACAACCAAAGAATGCCCCTTTTGTATTGTTTCCATACCCATTAAAGCTACCCGTTGCCCTCACTGTACTTCTGAGGTGCAGGCGGCATAAAAACGGTCCTCAGATTGAGGAATTGGGTCTATATCCGATCTCTGGAAAAAAGAAAATCTAATAGGACGCAGATTTACTCAGATGACTGCAGATAATTATTTTTTTTATCCGCCGTTCCCGTTCCGATGGAAGGAACGAGAAGGCCTGCTCCTTCCTCTTCCTGAATTTCACCCTTGTCCCGTCTGATATCATGATCAATCCCGATTTTGATTCCGCATCCCCCTACCTACCTGGTTTTTGAGGGACGGAAAAAGTTAGAATATACTTGGATAAAAGATTTGGTATATAATGTTTGGAGATCTTTGCAGGAGTTAGGAGAAAGGTTTGAAAACTCCGGAATCTTTTGTGCGGAAAGATAGGGTGAAGCGAGTTGGAGTAGCGGCTGGGATATTGCTCGTTACCTTAGTTTATTTATCCGGAGAGATCCTGGCCAAAAAGGTCCCGTCTATTTCTTGGGAGCAAAAGGAATTCCTCCAGGTAAAGGTTCACCAACTTGTTATCGATCCCACCACCATGCAACCGGTGGTTTTTCTCGCTGACTCCCTCGAGGAACGGGCGCTGCCGATTTGGATCGGCCCTTTCGAGGCCAACGCCATTAATGCCGTAATCCAAGGAACCCAACCCCCTCGCCCCTTAACCCACGACCTTTTAGAAACCATCATCCGGAAAACAAACGGAAAGGTTCAGCGGATCGTCATTACCCATAGCAAGGATGGCATCTATTACGCGACGATGGTGGTGGAGAAGGAAGGTACGATGGTAGAGATTGATGCCCGGCCGAGCGATTCCATTGTTATGGCCCTGAAGTTTAAAGCTCCCATATACGTTTCCAAGAACCTGTTCAGAGAAATGGCGATTCCTCTTGGAGAACAGAAGGAAATCGAGGAACGCTACGGTCTATCCATTCAGGAGCTTACTCCCTTACTGGCTGAATCCTTTTCCTATAAGTCAACAAAAGGGATTTTAGTATCGGAGGTCCGCCAGGGGAGCTTGGCCGAAAAGGATGGCCTGCAGCGAGGGGATATTTTTGCGGAAATAGGGGGAGAAACGATCGTCGACGTGATGTCATTTAAAGGGGCCCTTGCCAAAAGTAAGTTGACTGTGCAAGCCAAGGTTTTCCGCCAAGGCCATTTTTTATCCCTCACTCTTCATCTAAAATAATTCCCGGAGGATCGTATGTGCGCAAACAGGGGGAGCGGTTTATTTTTATCTTTGCTAAAAAAGAAATGATCTTGATTTTCAAATCAATTTTCCATATGATCTGGGCAATTACTTCTCTCATCAGCATACAGATGACCAACTTTTCATCGGCAATTCGTGCGAAGGGAGAGAGCAATGATCCGGGATGCGCATACCTTGAGGCGTTTTGAAGATGACCTGATGAAGAGGGGTCCTCAACTCTCTTTCCGGGAAGCACTCCAGCTATTTGAATCGATGTGGAAAGAAGGAATCACCCTGGGGATCCTCCCTCTTTCCGACCCCCTGGGCGGCATTGAAGTGGATATCGAACTCGCAAGGGTACTCAATTGTTTGAAGAACTCCTTGCCCGAATAGCCGCTGGCCTTTCCAGGCG
>JAURYC010000054.1 GCA_030654105.1 Deltaproteobacteria bacterium | reverse complement strand
TCCCTTGCTCTTCTCCGTTCCCAGGCTATTGAACCACTTGGCCCCGTTAAGGATAATCCGGGGCACGTTGGCGAAGGTCTCCACATTGTTTAATACCGTAGGCTGACCCCAGAGACCGGCTTCGGCAGAACGGGGGGGTTTGGCTCTGGGCATTCCTCTCTTCCCTTCCAGGGAAAACATCAGGGCTGTGGATTCTCCGCAGACGAAGGCCCCCGCCCCCGGATAAACATAGGCATCAAATTCGAAACCCGTTCCAAAAATATCTTTCCCCAAGAGGCCATAGCTTCTGGCCTGCTCAATGGCTTGGTTCAGACGCTTGATGGCCAGAGGATACTCGGCGCGGACGTAAAGATATCCTTCGTTAGCATCGATCGATTTGGCGCAGATGGCCATGCCTTCCAGAACGGCATGGGGATCGGCTTCCAGGACAGAACGGTCCATGAATGCCCCGGGGTCGCCTTCGTCACCGTTGCAGATCACGTATTTGGGGAAGCGTTTGTACTTTCCGGCTTCTGCCCATTTATCTCCCGTAGGGAAACCCGCTCCTCCCCGACCGCGCAAGCCCGATTCTTTCATCTCGGCGATGATCTGCTCCGGGGTCATCTGGGTGACGGCCTTGTGCAGGGCCACGTACCCATCTTTGGCGATGTATTCGTCAATGTTCTCCGGGTCGATCAGTCCGCGGTTGCGCAGTACCCGCAGAACTTGCAGGCCGAAGAACGGAATATCTTTCAGAAGGGGGATAACCTCTTTCTTGACCGGTTCTTTATAAAAAAGCTTGGGAACCGGGCGGCCTTTGAGGATATGCTCTTCCACGATCAGGGGCATGTCTTCCGGTTTCAGCTTGCCGTAGAAGATGCCCTCGGGATAAACCACCATGATCGGCCCTTCGGCGCAGAAACCATTGCAGCCCGTGATCACGACCTTTACTTCTTCATCAAGTCCCCGGTCCTTAAGTTCCTTTTCCAAACGCTCCCGCACCCTGAAGGTTCCGCAAGAGACACAGGCGGTACCGGCGCACATAAGGAGGTGGGACCGAAAAACTTTCATTGCCATGGATAGCCTCCTAAACTTCTAAAACGTCGTCTCACTCCCCACAGCCAGGGCGTATTTTTCCACGACATTGCCGCCAAGGACATGCTCGGAGAAGATCTCCCGCATTTTTTCCGGGGTGAGATCAATATATTTTACGGGGGCGCCTCCCAGGAGTTCTACCGTAATCATGGGTTCGCGGCTGCAGAGCCCCGCGCACCCAGAGGTGGTCACGATGACGTCTTTGATGTCCCCCTTTTCGATCTCATTCATGACGGCGGTCATGAGCCCCCGGGCTCCGGAAGCGATGCCACAGGTGCCCATGTGGATATTGACTTTGGCCCGGTACCCTCCTTCACGGAGGTTGACACTCGCCTGGACGGATTCTTTGATTTTTTTCAGGTCTTCGATGGATAATTTGGCCATAGTTATATCCCTCCCGGAGAGAAAAATATTTTAGGTATAGTTCTTTAAAATCTCCAGGGCTTTGGCTGGCTCGGGGATTCCGTGGACGTCTTCATTCACGCACAGCACCGGCGCCAGGCCACATGTTCCCGGGCAGTTGATCACTTCCAGAGTGTAGAGAAGATCCGGCGTGGTCTGGTTCACATCCACGTTAAATTCTTGGCGTAACAAATCCAGAATCGCTTGCCCGCCGCGCACATAGCAGGCTGTGCCCAGGCAGACCCTGACGATATGCCTTCCGCGGGGGGTCATGGTGAAAAGGGAGTAAAAGGTAACCACTCCGTAGACTTGGCTGGGGTGCAGCTTCATGCCCGCGGCGATGTAGTGTTGAACTTCCAGCGGAAGAAAACCCACAACTTCCTGGGTTTCCTTGAGAACGGGGATCAGAGTTCCTTCTTTATATTTGTACCTTTCAATGATTGCGTCGATCTTTTGCCATTGCTCCGGGA
Organism: Deltaproteobacteria bacterium; assembly: GCA_030654105.1. Classification (NCBI taxonomy): domain Bacteria; kingdom Pseudomonadati; phylum Myxococcota; class Myxococcia; species Deltaproteobacteria bacterium. The sequence goes on along the minus strand of JAURYC010000054.1, from coordinate 1,382 downwards.
GGATCTCGCTGGTGGGGGTTCCGGCCCGGCCTTTTTCCTCATTCATAGTCTATGCCTCTCCTTGATCATGCTCCTGCTCCCTCAGCTGCCTAACTCTTCCAGGCCCTCCAGGATATGGCTGCGCAAGGCGGAAATGACCCGAGGTTCATTCAGGGGTATATCGCCCAAGGCGGCCTTGATCTCCGGGGTATCCAAGGAAAAAAAGGCCCCATCCTTGCGATGCTCGTAAAAGAGGTCAACTTCAGGGTGCCCCGCGATCAACGTGATTAAGGTATCGCCCATATTGCCCAGCGGCTTGCGGTCGATGTGGCTATGTTGAAACGTGGCCCGCACTTTGGTGCCCTGCCCTGGACTGGACTGCAGACACAGTTCTCCGTTACTCATCCGGCACGATTCGCTAAGCAACGGGAGCCCGAGGCCCACGCGCCTGACAATCTTGGTGGTAAAAAAGGGGTCAAGGGCCCGCTGCATCATTTCTTCATCCATCCCACAGCCATCATCCACGATCTCTATGGTCATCCGGTCTTCTTTTAAATTCTCATCAATGCGAATTTCCACCCGCCGGGCTCCTGCGGCGAGGGAGTTTTCCACGATATCCAGAATGTGTAGCGAAAGATCCTGCACAGAGCCAACCCGGTCATCTTCGTCCGGAAATCCCCATCTGGTAAAGTTGCCCGACCACTTCAAAGGCCGGAAGGTCAGAGAGAAGAATGGGAATATTTTCTGCTTCCGCCTTGGTTAGGGTTAATTTTTCCGGTTCTCTCCCCCCGATGAGGATAATGCCGGCGATTTCTTTCAGGCTGGCCACGGCCACAATGTTTTGGTGGGTTTGCAGCGTAACCCACAGGTCGCCGGCTTTGGCGTTGGCCATTACGTCGCTTAAAAGGTCGCTCACATAACCCCCCGTAATTTCTTCCGAGAGCTTAGATATGGCCGAAAGGGGTTTCAGCCCCAATTTATCCACGATCTGCTGCAACGTCATGGAAGCGTAACCTTTCGATCACCGGTCAATTTCTCCCAAGACAACATCGATGGAACCGATGATGGCCACCACATCGGCTATCAACCGCCCTTCAACCATTGTGGACAGAGCGCTCAAGTTGATAAAAGACGGCGGCCGCACCCGGAACCGCCACGGTTTGTTGCTGCCGTCGCTTACCAAATAAAATCCCAGCTCCCCTTTAGGGGACTCAATGCTGGCGTAAACCTCTCCTTTGGGCACAGGAAACCCTTCACTGGCAATGTGAAAATGGTGGATCAAAGCCTCGATGCTTTCCAGGACTTTCGCCTTGGCCGGATAAACCACCTTAGGATCGGCTACCTGCACTTCCCCGGCCGGCTTTCGGTCCAGAACCTGGCGACGGATGTCATTGGTCTGACGC